>NZ_JBJMQP010000007.1:0-199053 GCF_045802625.1 Hyalangium sp.
AGATCCGCGGGCATCAATTTGCCCGTCTTCTCCCCCAGGTACAGCAGGATCGCGCCCGTCTCGGTGAGCACGAAGCCATCGTCCTCGAGCACCGGCACCTGAGTGAAGGGGTTCAGCCGCCGGTACGACCGGTACGGACGTGACGTTCAAGACAACGCCTGAGGTAGGCTGTGCGGGGGAGACCGCGCTGGTTTCTCCCGCATCCCCAGGTACGCCATGGACAGCCCCTCCCCCATCGCACTCCACCCCGCCCTGCTAACTCCAGGCACGGTGCTCGGAAACTGGCGCGTGGAGGCCTTGGCCGGCGGCGGAGCCCATGGCGCCGTCTACCGCGCCGTGCCCTGCCACGACGAACATGCCTGCCCCGTGGCCCTGAAGCTGGCACTGCTCCCAGGGGACCCCCGCTTTACCCGCGAGCGGGAGCTGCTCTCCCGCTGCTTCCACCCCAGCATTCCTCGCTTGGTGGATCATGGGGCCTGGCAGTCTCCTTCGGGGACAGCCCACCCTTTTTTGGTCATGGAGTGGGTGAACGGCGGGCCCTTGTACGAACAAGCCCGGCTTCATCCTCCGGCTCCTGCGCGGGTGCGGCTGTGGCTGGCCCAATTGGCTCAGGCGCTGGCAGTCCTTCATGCTCAAGGCGCCGTCCACCGAGACTTCAAAGGCGACAACGTCTTGGTGCGCCGCTTGGATGACCGAGCCATGCTCATGGACTTCGGCACCGGCCTCTACCCGGGCACTGCTTCGCTCACCCCAGCGATGGGTTTTCCGGGCACTCCGCTTTATCGCTCTCCCGAGTCCTGGCTCTTCGAGATTCAGTTCCACGGCAGCACCACCGCGCTCTACCGGCCCTCCTCAGCCGATGATCTCTACGCCTTGGGCGTCACCGCGTGCCGGCTGCTGACCGGCGAGTACCCGGAGCTCTCCGAGCCCTTCCGCGATGAGCACGGCACCTGGCACTTGAAGGGCGTGCGGCTTCCTCGCTCGCTGCGCAACAGCCTCGTCGTGGATCCTTCTCTACGCCCTCTGATTCTGCGCCTGCTCTCGGTGCAGCCCGAGCAGCGCGGCACCGCGGCGCAACTGGCGCAGGAGTTGGAGCCTGTCTCACCCGTGAGGTCCTCCCCGCCATCCGTCAAAACTCGAGCGCCTTGGAGACACGCGTGGCTCTTGCTGCCGGCAACAGCGGCGGGGCTGGCTTTGGCCCTCTGGCGGGGGCAAACGGCTTCCCATGATTCCCCGGAGCAGCCCTCCGTGGCCCGTGCAGAGCCCATGAGGCACGACTCCCCGGATGCAGGCACCGCCGGGCTCGGGGACGCCGCAACGGTCGCGGCTTTGGAGCCGCCACCCTCGGGCTCCATGAATGAGGCGATGATCGAGGACACCCTGCCCGAACCGCAGCCCGGACAGATGCGGCCCGATGAGAAGGGGCGTTGCCCTCGCAAGGGAGCGGTTGCTCTCAACGGGGGATGCTGGGAGGAGACCGCGTGGGAGCCTGAGAAATGCCAGGAACTCGGCGGTCAGATGTTCAAGGGCACCTGCTACGTGCCCTTCATCCCTCCCGGCCGCAAGCATCCCCCCACCTCCGGTCCCCCGAAGACTCCGTGAGGCCCTCAGAACCGAGCGACCCTTCACACTCTGGAACTGGGCCCGGCCGAGTCCACCCGTTCCCTTCAACACTGCCCTTAGTCTAAGTTGACACGTGTTGCGAATTCTCATGCAAGCTGGACGGGGACCTTTCATCAAAAGTATCAGCTTGGGTGCAGGCGCATAGGCCAATCAATCCGGCAAGCACAACACGATGCATTCATCCCTCCTTGAGTAGGCGAGGGCAGCGTATCTCAAGCGAGAGCAGGGTTGAACAAAGAGATGCATGAGGCGGTTTGCGCTTGCGAGGGCTGGCGGAGATTCTCCGCGAAGCGGCATCAGCAGCAGTGGCCCGTCGCCTGCCGCCTCTTCATGGGAGGGCGGCTTGAGCAGGCGTGTTCCCTACAGGGCTGCGGGGTGGGCACGCCGACGTGGCACTCGGCCCTCCGGCACTCGTCAGCAGCCCTCCTCTGCCTCTCTGCTCTCGCCCGTTCCCTTCGCCTCGGAGTGTGTCCCCGCCGAGTTGGCGTCGCGCTTCCGGCGGATCCCTCCTCCGTCATGCAAGCGGCGCAACTTTCAGGAGAACAGTGCGTATTAACCGTCCTGCGAAGCGGGGCTCGCGGGACGCGGCTCAGCGCTGCGGGTCGTCTGTAGCCCTGCCCCTGCGACGATGCGCATGAACGCTCCTACGGATGGACGACGGCGTGCATCATCCGCGCCCGTACTCACGGGAACAGGACGTTCAGGGCACCCTCTCAGGCTGACTGACAAAGAGCGCATGAAAAAGTGTGGTGTTCGGCGGCTGCTGCGGATCCACGAAAAGAGGGATGGGAACCTCCCCCACCTCGCGCGGAAGGAGACTGGCGCCGAATGTTGACTCAATTTTTCTGGCAATCGTGGTTGCAGGCCCCCGCATCTCGGGCGGAAGTGGCTCAAGAAACACCCGATGGCTGATTCGTTCCTTGCCACTGTATTCGTATTGCACGCCATAAACCGTGTAGACCGGAGCCAGAATGCTGATACAGCCGACGACAGCCCAGTCAACATGGGGTGGAGTACTTTCCCTTTCTGGATACGCTGCACAACGGAGGCATGCGTCAAACGTGGTCGTGGCATCTCCGATCGTGAAGCCAGGGAGCTCGCCGGTGAGATCTCGAAGAAACGCCCGCCACGGATCCACCTTCTCAAGCTCTTCCTTCCATCGCTTCTGGAGTCGCGCGGCCTGAGGG
Source organism: Hyalangium sp. (assembly GCF_045802625.1). Lineage (NCBI taxonomy): Bacteria > Pseudomonadati > Myxococcota > Myxococcia > Myxococcales > Archangiaceae > Hyalangium > Hyalangium sp. The sequence continues at coordinate 2,811 of NZ_JBJMQP010000007.1, forward strand.
CTCTTGTCTGGCCTGACATAAGACTCTTGATCGGCGGGCCAGTATTCACGAGCGATGGAGAGCAACTGCTCTGCTGAAAAGATCATGGGTTTAGAAACCGACTCGTGTGTGCGGGATGTCCTCCCCACATCCCAATTTGACGCGTGAGCCGCGCACCCGCTTGGCCAGGATCTGGTTGAAGGCATCCTTGAAGTTCGCGCACACGAGGGCGGAAGGACTAGAGGGTGGGGCTGGCTGCACGACCAACTGCACGGCCTCATTGATGCAATCCGTAGCAATTTCTGCTGCCTCCCACGGAGCGATATAGCCATTCTCGCGATTCTCTATCGGCATTCCGATGCCGATCAGACACACATGGGAATCCTGTGTCGTCATGTTCGTGAAGAGCGCCTCGAGACATGCCTCTTGCCAGCCGCTTGGGCCGGTCTCGGCCCTCTGAACGACTGTTTGAAACTTCAGCTGCGCTCCGATGCAGCCCGACACAAGGGGAAGAAGGAGGGCGCTCAGACAGAACTGCGCGACCTGTCTCAAGAACCGTAAGCGACAGGTAGACATGGCCGCACCTCTTTAGGTGAATGGCACTGCCTGAGAAGGCCAGCCTGTTATGCCGTGGGGTGGCTGTCAAGTTGGCAAGAAGTGATTGGCCAGGTTGGCAAGTCTGGTGCTGAACACGGGGCGTCAGTTCCGTCAGCGCCTGCGCCAGCTCAGCAGGCGGGCCAGCGCCACGGTTCCAAAGACGAGCACCGTGAACGCGGCGGTGTAGCCCAGAAAGACGAACCAGCCCGTGGTCGTCCCGGGGATGCCCACCGAGGGGCTGAGATCCTGGAACTGAGCCCCCGAGAAGAAGCCGCACGCCAGGCTCACCGGCAGGAAGACGAACACCAGCAGCCCCACCATCCGGTCGAACTGGTCTCGCTTGTACTGATCCAGCTCCGAGGCCTGGTCCTTCATCGCTCCCACCGTCTCCTGCAGCCCGTGGAGCGAGTGCCACGCCAGATAGCGCGCGTTGAAGTCCGGATCCTCGCCCACCCGCGAGTGCCACAGCGAGTTGGTGAACAGCATCACGTCCGAGCGCACGCTGCGCGCAGGCCTCAGGCTCTGCCACCGCGAGGTGCGGTAGCGCTGCTCCACCTCCGCCATCCTCCGGCTGATCTCGAAGGCCGAGTACCGCTGCCCCGTCGTCAGCAGGAACAGCAGGAAGTCTTGATCGCACCGCAGCGGGGCCCCCTCCTCCGCCTCGATCAGCAGCTCGAGCCGAGCGCCTCCCGTCGACGTCAACCAGTGCTCCGTCTCCCCGGCCGCGTCCTTCAGCACCCGGCGGCTCTCCGCGGCGGCCTTCGAGGGCAGCCGCTCCAGCGTCGGCGCCGTCCCCGAGGCCAGCGCGTGGAACAGCCCCTGCATCGAGCGTGAGTCATCCAGCATCGACGAGCGCCCCCGGGAGATGCGGTAGGCGCCGTAGACGAGCCACCGCTCCGGCCCCAGCGGCTCCAGCTCGGGGCTCATGTCGCGCAGGGGCGCGAGCTCCCACAGCGCCCGTCCCTCCGCGAGCCGCGCCTGCTCCTGGGCCAGCTCGTACATGGAGATCTCGGCCATCCGGGGCTGCTCGATCCAGATCACCACGAGGCGGTTCGGATAGACGGAGACATGGACGGTCCGCCCGTCCGCCGGCTGTTCGTAGTGCGCCACGTCCGCCGCCGGAGAGTCCCCGAGGAACGAATCGGCCACCGCCGGGTGGAAGGACACGGCCTGATCCGAGAGGGAGCGGCGGTGGAAGCCTCGGGCCAGGAGGACCTCATGCGGCGCCTTCCCCTTCCACAGGAACGGCCGCGCGTAGACGGTGTGCGCCCGGAGGACATGGACATGGCGGCCGACGTTGAACCGGCTCCAGAGCGCCTCCCAGAGCTCGCGGCGGGTCAGGCGAGTGCCGGAGTACGGAGGCGCCACCAGCGTGGAGCGCCGCCTCGCGCTGGTATAGCCATCCGAGTACCAGGGATCGGAGTAGTCGTTGGGCTGGTGCTCGAAGCGCCGCGTGCCTCGCGCCCGGGCACTGCCATCCGGCAGCCGCTCCCCCTCCAGCGTGTCCAGCCACCCCGCCAGATCCGCCAGGGTGCCGGCGCGCTCCGGAGCCAGCGAGAGGGTGTGCCGGACATAGGTCTTCTCCGCCTCCGGCACGTGCACGGCCATGAAGTCGAAGCCCTGGCCATAGTGGGTGTGCTCGCTGTCCGTGCGGGCCAGCAGCTTCAGCACGGTGACGTCCTGGAACGAGGAGAGGAAGAGCGCGTCCACGCGCCGCATGCCCGCTTCCTTCGCCTCGCTCAGCGGGATGTCGAGTTGCACGCGCTGGGCCCGTGAGAGCTCGGCCTTGTACAGCAGCGCATCCGCCTTGAGCCGCCGGGAGATCTGCAAGGGGATGAGTGTCTCGGGGAGGGCTCTCAGCTCCTCGGAGGTCCGCACCGTGTCCAGCACGCAGGCCATCAGCTCCAGCACCTCGCGGGAAGGCCGGCCGAGCAGTGAGGAAGGCCACAGCCTCAGCCCCGCGTAGAACACCGTGCCCAGAGCGCGCTCGTACTCTCCGGCCCGCTCGGTGTGGCCCTGCTCCCACTCTCCCACGTACTCGCTGACCGCCTCGGCCCCCGGTGGGAAGTGGCCGTGGAGGGTCCGGTACATGACCAGCAGGGCCGCGGCGATCACATCGAGGGTCGGCTCGTGGACGCGCAGCAGCAGAGGCCCCAAGCCTCCCTCGGACTCCGGGCGCCGCAGCTCCTGAGCGAGGGCCTCCAGCTCCGCCTCGGCCTGGAGCACCACGCCCGTCGTCGAGTGCGCCGAGCGCCGCACCCACTGCGGCAGCTTCCACGACAGCATGCGCGGGTGAGCAGGCAGGGCCTCGCCTCTCGCCCCTACGCTGAGGAACAGCTCCCGCACACCGGGCTCGACTCCGGGAGCGGGCTTCTCGGTGGTCCACTCGACTTGGCCTTCTCGGCACAGGGCCTCGACCACCTGGCGCAGCTTGGCATCCATGGGTTGCAGCTTACAGGCGCCTCCGTGACAGAATCCTGTTCCGTGCGTTCCCTCTTCGCTGTTCCCCTGCGCCTCTGCTGCCTGCTGCTCGGGCTGCTCGCCCTGCCCTCCTCCGCCGCCGACAAGCCCACCGTCGCGGTGCTCTACTTCGGCTACTCGGGCGAGAACCCCGAGATGAAGGTCCTCAAGAAGGGCCTCGCCCAGATGCTCATCACGGATCTGGCCGGCTTCGGCACCGTGAAGCTCGTGGAGCGCGACCGGCTCCAGGAGCTCCTGGACGAGCTGCAGATGGGCCAGAGCGACAAGTTCGACTCGGCCACCGTGGCGAAGATCGGCAAGCTGGCGGGCGCCCACTACCTCGTGCTGGGCAGCTACTTCGATCTGATGAACACCCTGGTCGTGGACGCCAAGGTCGTCAAGGTCGAGACGGGCACCATCCTCGGCTCTCGCAGGGGCACTGGCACCCCCGAGGAGTTCCTCGCGATCGAGCAGAAGCTCGCGCAGGACCTCAACCAGGTGCTGGCGGGCATCGCCTCCCCGAGCCCCGAGAAGACCCAGTCCCCCACTCCCGAGCCCACGGGGGCTCCCGGCTCGCCCTCGCCTTCGCGCAAGGCGCGGAAGCTGCCCACGAAGATCGCGCTGCGCTACTCCCGCGCCCTCGACGCGAAGGATCGCAAGGACGTGGAGACGGCGAAGAAGGAGCTGACCGAGGTGCTCAAGGAGCAGCCGGACTTCGTGCTCGCCTCCATGGATCTGGCCAGCTTGATGAAGTGACGGCTCACGGCTGCTTGCAGAGCGCCTGGGCCTGCGAGGACCCCAGATCCCGAGCGCGGCACCAGGCCGCCTTGGCGCGCTCTCGATCCGCCGTGGCCTCCTGCTCCTTTCCCGACGCCTGGGCGGCCGCGGCCCGCGCCGCGTAGGCATGCCCCAGGACCAGGGAGACATCCGCGACGCCGGGAGCCATCTTCGCCGCGCGCTCCAGTTGGGGCACGGCCTCGTCCACGCGCTTCTCCTGCAACTGGACGATCCCCAGGTTGAACCGCGGCTTCCAGAAGCGAGCGTCCAGCTCGGCGGCGCGCGAGTAGTGCGCCGCGCTCTCCTTCCAGTCCTGGGCCTTCGCCGCCATCCTCCCCGCCAGGTTCTCCGCCGCCGCGAAGCCCTGGGGGCACTCGAGCGCCTTGCTCATGGCCGCCACATCGGGATGGCCCGCCAGGAGGCTGGCCCGGGCCACGTGGTACCACCCCTCGGGGCGCCAGTCCTGCCGCGCTCTCAAGGCGTCGAGGGCCGTGGTGGCCGCCTGTGCCCGTGAGTCCTCGGGGACGCGCTCCGAGAGCCGGGGCGCCACCTCGAGCAGCGGCTTGAGCGCCCGAGGATCCTGCTCCTGACACTCCGCGGGAGGCGGAGGCTCACCATTCTCGGCGTAGAGCGCGTCCAGCCTGCCGCGAAACTCCGGAGTCTGATCGGAGCGGCGAGCCAGGAAGCCCAGGCCCACCACGAGCCCCGCGAGGAGGACTCCCCCCACGAGCGCCGTGCGCCTGCCACTCGACGCGCCCGCACCCGTCCCGGAGGCCGAGCCCAGCGCAGGAGCAGCCGGCTCCTGGGCGTAATGCTCCTTGTACCAGGTGAGGATCGCCACGAGGGAGTTGAGGCTCGTCACCGCCTCCTCGAGCCCCACCTTCACCCCGGCCTCGTGGAGCCCTCCCGCGTGGTCATGCGAGCTGAGGTTGCCCCACGCCTGCACCGTCCCCATGTGCGCCAGGATGTTGGTGGGGATGACTGAGGCGTGGGCCTGCTGCCGGAACTTGTTGAGGAGCTCGTCGAGCATCGCCTTGCCCGGCGTCTGCTTCAGCTCCGTGGTGACCAGGGAGCGCAGGAGCATCTCGACCACCAGCCGAGCGTTCTGCAGCACTCCCTTGTAGTCCTGATTCCGCGCCCGGGCGGAGAGCGCCGTCAGATCCTCCCGCGCCCTGCCAAAGTAGGGAGTGAGCTGCTCGATGCGCTGGAGCAGCGGTTCCAGCTCGGTCATCCCGCGAATCTAGCGCGAGCCCGGCTTCGGTGGCGTGTGCGGCCTGTGCTCGCCGCCAGTGCCCGGCGCGGCCGTGGGCCCCTCGGGCGGCGGTCCCGGCTTCGGAGGCGCGTCCCGGGGATCACTCGGCTTGGCCGCGGCTTGCTCGTTGGCGAAGCGCGCGTTGATCTCCGCGAACTTGCCCTGGCGCTCCAGCGCCCAGAGATCCTCGTCCGTCACGTAGGGCTTGTTGAGGAGCTTCCGCGCCGCGAGGATCTTCTCCTTGAGCATCGGATCCAGCACCGGATCGCTCTTCTCCTTCGTGGGCTTGGGCGGCGGGCGCATCACCGAGTACGCGCCCCGCACCGGCAGCCCCTCCGAGTCCTTGCCCTCCAGCGTGAACTCCATCGAGAACACGTCCGGATCCTTGTTCGTGTCCAGCTTCGCCTCGAACTCGATGCCCCGGCCCGGCGGGATGATGCTGGTGCCCAGCAGCGACGAGGGATCCACCACCTGCTGCGGCGAGGGCCCCGTCGGGTTCACCAGGTGCTTGAACACCTGCGCGTTGTGGATGAACACCGGCTTGTCCCGCATGTGGAACAGCCGGACCTTCTGCCGCACCACCCCGTCGCTGCCCAGCTCCGGGAAGCGCGGCGTGAACTGCACCAGCAGCGTCACCACGCCCTTGGTCGCCAGATCCTCGAAGGCGGGGTTCATCAGCTGCAGCGAGGCGCGCCCCAGCACCGGCTCGTCCGCGTTGCCGTACACCTTCACCTCGACGAGCAGGTTGGAGAACATCGCGTCCTGCTTGCGGGCCTCGAAGTTGTGGGTGACGGAGGGAAGCTCGGTGGTGGCCGTCTCGCCGTCTCCGAAGGTCCACTCGTACTTGCGCGGCTGGAACGGGACGAACGAGGCGTTGCCCGGCGTGGGGTTCTCCATCAGCTTCACCTCGAAGTCGAACTCGCTCCAGGTGTTCGCCCGGAGGTGCGAGGTGATCAGCGCCATGCGCTGGGGCTTGCACTGCTTCACCGTGAAGGGCGGCACGTCCACCATCGTCATCACGTTGTTCTTGCCGAACACCTGGATCTGCAGCTTCGGCGACTCGCCGTCATCCGCGATCCACGAGCGCAGGGGCACCCGCGGCCCCAGCCGCCCGCCGATCGCGTAGTGCAGGAAGGCATCGGTCCCGTCCGGGGTGTGGGCCCGGACGGAGACCAGGTTCTCCTCGCCCTCGCACACCTCGGTCTTCTCGACGGTGACGTCGTCGATGATCGGGGCGGCCGGGTCCGCCTTGGCCTCGGCGGGCGTGGGCGGCGCCTCGGCGGCGGGCACGGGTGGCGGAGCAGGAGCCGGGACGGCTTCGACGCGGGTGGGCCCGGGCATGGCCGGGGGAGGTGGCGGCGGTGTGGAGGGAGGAGTGTCATTCCTCCACAAGCAGGCCACCAGCACCACCAGCAAGCCCGCGCCCAACGCGGCGATTCCCGTCTTCCTTCTCCTGCTCACGCTCACTGCTCAGTCCTTAGAACCAGCACCCGTAGACGTTGCCGCCCGAGTTCCACTGGATCGTGTTCGAGGTGTCATAGGCCCACAGGCTCACGCCCGAGCCCGTGTATGGGTGGCCGCTCCAGCCGCCCAGCCGATCCGGGCTGATCGACCGGGAGACGGTGGCCGCGTTGTTGTAGATGTTGCTCCAGATGCTCCCGTCGTCGGTGTCGCAGCGGCCCGCCGACATACAGTTGCGGACCTGGCGGCCGGCGTCGTCACAGATGTTCTCGAAGCAGGTGATCGTCGAGCCGATCCCCTTCCAGAAGCCGAGGCCCGTGTTGCACTCGTTCTCCACGGAGCTCTCGAGCGAGTTGCCCGCCGTCTGCAGCAGGGAGTGGTTGTACGTGTACGCGTCGATGGCCGGGAAGCCCGCGCGGTACTGCGCGTGCGAGATCAGCGTCGAGCACACCATGCCGTTGTTCCAGCCGGCGCCGCCCGTGTTCACCGTCTCGAGATCGCGGTACTGGTAGAGCACGTAGTTGAGCGGGTAGCCGTTGGGCCCCTTGTACCGGTAGAAGGTCTGCCCGCCGTCCTGCCTGGAAGCCGTCGCGACCGTGGGCATGGAGTTCAGCAGCCAGTTGGAGACCGTCTCGCCCTTGGTGTCGTAGCCCGCGGAGGTGCGGCTGCGCTGGTAGGCGATGTACTCGAGGGAGCCGCCGCCACCATAAAGATACTGATAGATGCCACCCTGGTTGATGCGGCCGGCGCCCGGGTAGCCGCTCGTCAGCTCGCCCGGATTGATGGGCGTGCTGCAGTAGGTGGGCCAGCCGGTGGTGCCGGGGGTGTACATGGTCTCGTGCGTCACCTGCCCGCCGGGGCCGTGGGAGAACATGGAGTGCGTCCGGTACTCGCCGACCGCGTCGAGCACCGCCGTCACCGGGCCGCCTCCGCTGCTACGGCTCAGGACGATGGCGCCGTTGGGGACGTTCCAACCGGACGAGGAGCTGCCGCACGACACGTCCGAGGTGCTGGTGGCACCGGCGAGCGCCGTCGGCGCGGCGATGGCGGCCACCACGAACGCGGCCGAACGAATGGTTTTCACAACACGATTCGACATGAGTCCTCCCTTCACGGGGACAGGGGAAAACCGAGCACTAGAAGAAAATCGAAGAACGCGGATTGTGTACTCTTGACACACTCCGAGGCAAGCGGGGAAGTCCGCCGCGCGGAGTCATGAAGACTCATGGGCTCTCGGAAGCGTTCACTTTTCTGCCTTCATTGTCTCAGCGCGGACTCGTGCTCGCCCACGAGGCTCATGGAGCTCCGGCCGCGAGCATGCGCTGGAGGGTCTCGGCTTGCTGGCGCCTCTGGGGATCGGCGTCCCGCGTCGCCTTCGCAGCGCAGCCGCGCGCGCGGAGCGGATCCGTCTTCGCCAGGGCCAGGGCCAGACAGAGGTTGGCGCGCGGGTGATCCGGCTGAGCCAGCAGCACGGGGGCGAGGACGCGCTCCGCCCGAGCCTCCTGCTCGTGCTCCAGGTACAGCATGGCCAGATCGCACGCGGGCTCCGGCTCCGTGGGAGCCGCCGCGTGGGCGCGCTCCAGCAACTCCAGGGCCCGGGGGCGATCGCCCGCCAGATCCAGCGCTCGGGCCAGGCCGTGCATCAGCTCCACGGACTGGGGCGCCTCCCGCCATGCCGCCTCCAGCAGCCTGCGGGCCTCCTCCACCTCGCCCCGCTCCAGCCGAGCCATCGCGTCCCGATAAGCCTCTGTCTTCACAAGGGTTTCCTCCGCCCGCTGGCCGTGCCCGGCGAGCCTGAAGCAACTGACGCCTACATTTTACGACAATATAAGAAAGCCTTCCCCCGAGCCCCCATGATCGTCCGCAATGATCGCGTCTCCCCTCGTCTTCCGCTGACCTCCAGCTCGGAGGCGGCTCCCACGAACAAGCCCGCGGCGGCCGAGACGGTGCGCCCCTTCGCCCAGGATGCGTTCGAGGGAACCGCTAACGTACAGCGCACGGCGCAGGTCGCCGAGGCCCCCGCTGGCGATGACGGCCAGCTGATGCACGAGTACCTCACCGGCGCGCGTCCTCCTCCGGCCGACTTCGAGCAGGTGATGGGCTACAAGCCGTTCCTGAAGCAGACGGCGCATGGCCCTCGGATGCAGGATCCCTACGGTGACGCGTCCTCGCCGGGAAAGATTGGCCCGGTGAAGGAGTTCGACACGGCGGCCAAGACGCACGACTACGGCTACGACATGCTCCGGTACTACGCGAAGAAGGGCACGCCGCTGGCGCCCGAGGCGCGCAAGACGGCGGACGCGCAGTTCCGCGAGGACATCTTCCACTACGCCAACGATCAGAAGGGCCTGGGGGATCGCTGGAAGTACCGGACGTGGGCGCAGATCTTCGCCACCGCGGTGGAGCTGAACTCGCGCCGTCAGAACTACGGCCCCCCGTAAGGAAAGCCAGCCGCCGGGACCCCGCGCCTCTCGTCACACCTCACGCGCACGGACTCCACCCGTTGAGACTCTCCACCCCGGAGAGCCTCTGAGCCGCGAGGAAGACCATGAACCGAGAGACCATTGTCCGGGCCTGGAAGGATCCGGAGTTTCGCGCCAGCCTCACCTTGGAGCAGCGGCAGGCGCTCCCCGAGAGCCCTTCCGGCAGGCCTTTGACCGAGCTTGACGAGGGAGATCTGTCGGACGTCGTGGGGGGCGCGGCGGTCATCCGCCCCACGCCCCCCATCTTCTTTACTCAGCAGCGCTTCTGCTCCACGCGGGGCAGCGCGTATGATGCGTGCCCGAGCGCCTGGGGCTGCCCTACCCTGACCCTCAAAGATCTCTAGTCACCGAGTGTCCTGCAGGAGCCAAGACCGGGCGTTATCTCTGGCGTTCTCGCCGCCGATCATGGGAGGGTGGCCGCAAGCCCCCTCTCCTCTCCGGCGAGCAGGCCCATGGGAGCAATCCTGCCTCCGGACGCCTGCCTGGCAGGCGCAGGACGCGAGAAGGGCTGCCCCATATCCGTATCGCAGCACCCCTGTCATCCTGAAGGGGCCTGTCCCACCTTTGGGGGGACGGGCTTGGAACCCACTTCGAAGGAGCGTCACATCATTCGCGAACAGAGAAGCAGCCGCGGCGGGAGCCGCGACCAGAGAACCAACCGCCGCATCCGCGCACGCGAGGTCCGCGTCGTGGGGTCTGATGGCTCGCAGCTTGGGATCATGCCGCTCGAGGCAGCGCTCGATCGCGCTCGGACCGAGGGACTCGATCTGGTCGAGATCAGCCCCATGGCCACGCCGCCAGTCTGCAAGATCATGGACTACGGCAAGTTCAAGTACGAGGAGAAGAAGAAGGCCGCCGAGTCCAAGCGCGCGCAAGTCGTGGTCCACCTCAAGGAAGTGAAGCTCCGTCCGAAGACGGAGGAGCACGACTACGAGTTCAAGGTCCGCAACATGCGCCGGTTCATCGAGGATGGAGACAAGGCGAAGGTCGTCATCCAGTTCCGAGGCCGAGAGATCACCTACCGGCAGCAGGGCACCGCGATCCTCGAGGACGTGGCGAAGGATCTGAAGGACATTGCCGTGGTGGAGCAGCCGCCGCGCATGGAAGGCCGCCTGATGTTCATGATCCTGGCGCCCACGCCCAAGGTCGCCCAGAAGGCCCGCGAGCTGGCGCGCGCCAAGCGCACCGCGAGCGCCCAGAAGGACGAGAAGGAGGAGCCCGCCAAGGCCTCCGAGGAGAGCAAGACCTCCGAGGAGAGCCCGGCCTCCGAGGCCAGTCCCCAGGCAGAGCCCACAGCGGCTCCCTGAGGCAGGAGGCTCACACGCGGTGGAGGCCCTCCACCGCGTGGGGCATGGAGGAGCCTTCCACAGCTGACGAGCGCTACTCGGGTGCTTCGTCGATGATCTTCTTCGCCGTGGAGAACGAGAAGCCCGCCCGAGCCAGCGCGGCGAGATCCCTCTGCCGGTTCTCCCGCCGGGTTTGGGCATCGCGGCGGAAGGGCCCCAGCCGCTTCTTGCGAGCCCAGATGCGCGCGGCCGCGTCCTCGGAGACCTCGGCGGTGGCCTCGGCCAGCTTCTGCGTGACGACGTCCGGAGCCACGCCCTTCATCCGCAGCTTCTGGACAATGACCCGAGCGCTGCGGCCCGAGGCGCGCAAGGACTGGGCCTTCTGCTCCGCGTAGGCCTTGTCATTGATAAGCCCGTTGCGGATGAGCTTGTCCGCGAGCGCCTCCACCCAGCCGAGCGCCTCGGCGCGGTCGCCCCCGTGGAAGCGGAGGGAGCGGTCCACCTTGCGCACGAGCACGCGCTTGAGCTGGCTCACTGTGGCCGCGTACCGCTTCAGGTAATGGAGCGCGGCATTCTCCAGGTAGCGCGGAGACGCCTTCCGAGGCTTCTTCCGCGCCCCCTGAAGCTTGCCACCCTGTTCACCCTTTGGCTCGTCCATGGAGAGGCCCGTGTAACACCGGAGTCCGACGCTACGCCTTCTTCGTACGCGAGCGCCGAGTAGGCGCTGGGCGAGCATCCGAGCGTCCTCTGGCAGGAGCGGTGGTCACCTTCGACTGCTCACGCGCCTTTCGAGACAAACAGCAGGAGGCCCGCGAGAAGGGCCGGCAACGCCTGGACGAAGAAGATGCGGCGGCTCACCGTGACACCCGCGAAGATTCCGGCCACCGCGACGCATGCGAGGAAGAACGCGGTGAAGCGTCCTTCCCCCAGGTAGAGCGCCAGCGCGAGCCCGGCGGCGAGAAAGCCGTTGTAGAGCCCCTGATTGGCGGCGAGGCTCGCGGAGGTTCGCGCGTCCTCGACGGACCTTCTGAAGATGGAGCGGCCCAGCGGCTTCTGCCAGAAGACCATCTCCAGGATCATGAAAGCCACGTGTTCGGCGACGATGAAAACGCAGAGCGCCGTACCAATACCGTGCATCGTGCCGCACCTCCCGCATCGGCAAAGCGCCGAATGGAGGTGACTCTACTGCGTTACGGCTTGCCCGCGCGGGCCTCGTCGAACGGGACCCGGGCCGGCAGGTACGCCGAACCCAGCCCGTGCGCATCGCCCGGGTTGCTGCCGTAGTCGAAGCGTCGCACCACGGCGTCCTTGCCCGCGTGATCCAGGAAGTTGTCCTTGCCCAGACCGAACAGCCCGGGGACCAGATCCTTGTCGTTCACGTAGTGCACGTACTTGGGCCCGTCCGGGTACGACCAGGCCGCCGCGCCGAACGTCTCCGCCTTCACGTTGCTCAGCAGCTTCTCCGTGTCCGCCTTCGAGAGCCCATCCTCCAGGCGCAGCCGGTTGGCCACATGGCTCAGCGCGCGGCTGGTGATGAGCCCGCCCTGGCTGTGCCCCATCAGGTGCACCGAGTGGCCCGCCTTCAGCTCCGAGTAGATCGTGTCCGCCAGCGTGTCCACGGCGGGGTTGGTGCCCTTGTCCAGCTTGTCCTTCACGCACTGGAGCACGTCGGCCGCCATGCCCTCGGTGGCGTTGTGCACGCCGATGATCTTCGCGCCCGTGGTGTCCGCGATCGTCTGCAGGCTGTTGGCCTGCTTGTCCTTGTTGTCGCCGATGCCGTTGACGTAGAGGATCGTCTCGGACGGGTTCGGGTTGTTCTTCGGCGTCACGCCGGGGATCTGGCTCAGCGGCGTGCCCGGAGCGAACGTCTGGCCCCCTGCCCCCACCAGCTTCCCGTCATTCGGGAGGTCCGCCTTGTCCCCGCCGAACAGGCCGCCCAGCAGCCCGGCCTTCTGCTGGACCTGGTGCTCGAAGCCGTCCACGAACTGCCCGAGCTTCTGCTCGCCCTTCTCCACTCCTTGACGCACCGCATTGGCGGCGGTGCCGACGGCGTTCTCCGCCTTGTTCACGGTGCGCTGGACGTCGCTCTCGACTCGGTGGAGGAGGTTCAGGCCGCTCTTGAGGATGTTCATGGGCTCTGGAGATCAGAAAGAGGGAATACCGCTTCCCCCATTCTCGGAATGAGGGAGTCCAAAGTTGCGTCTCGGCCGGAATCATCGATCCGCGGGCCGCAGGCAGTCCAACTCCAAGTCCCTCAGGAACGAGAGGAAGGCGTTGTCCCCTACCGCCGCGCGGGCCCGCTCGACGGAGGCTCGCGCCGAGGCCCAGTCCCGGTCCATCTTGAAGCGGGTGGACTCCAGGACGCGCTGGTTCGCTTCCAGCTCGCGGGTGAGCTGCTGTGCTTCCAGCCCCTCGGCTCGCGCCAGCCGCGGCGTGGGTGACTCGGAGAGCGCCAGCAGATCTTCCGGGTGGAAGGGGCGGTCCGCGTTGAACAGGAAGTACTCCACTCGCGGGTGGTCATCCGTCATCGCCGGATAGCCCTGGACGTAGCGCCGCAACGCCTCGGTGCCCGCCACGTAGGTGCCCAGCAGCCCGTACGGACTGGTGAAGCCCACGTCCGTGAGCGAGCGCGCCACTCGCGGCTCTGCCCACTCGTGCTGCCAGCGCTCCCAATCCACCGTGAGCGGCCGATCCGACGCCACGAGGATCGCCTCGTAGTCGGAGGGGATCCACAGCGTCACCTCGGAGAAGGCCTCCAGCAGCGAGGCGATCATGCCTCGGGTGAGGTTGTCCGGCTGCTGCTCCAGGGGGATCCACTGGGAGAGCACGCCCCCCGGCGCGAGCCGCTGCTTCACCAGCCGGTAGAACTCGGTGGTGTAGAGGTTCACCACGCCAGCTGAGCGCGGCGGCGGGGGCTCGAACGAGATGACGTCGTACTTTCCGGAGGCCGCGAGCAGGAAGTGGCGCCCATCGTTGAAGATGACGTGGGTGCGCGGATCCTTCTCTACGTGGTGGTTGTGCTCGGCGAAGTGAGGCGCGGCCAGCAGCACGTCCGGGTTGGTGTCCACGATGGTGAGCGAGCGCAGCTCCGGATAGCTGGCGAACGAGCCCGCCGTGCTGCCCGTGCCGAAGCACACCTGGAGCACATCCTGCGGCCCCGGGTGCAGCAGCATGGGCAGATGGGCCAGCGTGGCCATGTACCGCTTCCGAGGCAGCACCGTGTTCGCGTAGCTCACCGAGCCGAAGAGCAGCTGCTGGTGGTGGAAGGGGCGCTCGCGGCAGCCGGGCCCACAGGCGTAGCGCCCCGAGTCGCAGATGGTCTGATTGTCGTACTCGAGCACCGCCAGCGAGCCGTCCGTGCCTTCCTTGACGAAGAGGACTCGGGAGTCCACGTGCTCGGCGAAGGCCCGGATCAGCAGATCCCGAGGCACCAGGAGCACGCCGACCGCGAGCAGCACCGCGCCGGCCCACATGCTCCGGCGAGCCCGGGGCCGGACGTCCGGATCCAACGCCTGGACTCCGAGCGCGAGCGCCATGTTGAGCACGCAGACGAGGACGAAGCTCCACTGGGTGCCCACGGTGGGCACGAGCACGAAGCCCATGAGCAGCGAGCCGACGATGCCGCCCAGGGTGTTCACCGAGTACAGCATTCCCACGTTGCTGGCGGCCGAGGCCACATGCCGCGTGGTGAGCTGCACCACGAGCGGGAAGATGATGCCGATGAGCGAGGCCGGCACGAGGATGATGAGCCCCGCGTGGAGCAGCATTCCCACGTAGGTGGCATTGGCGCCCCAGCCGGCCAGCTGCACGGCGAGGATCTTCCCCACCGGCCGGGACAAGCCGAGCAGCGCCATGGATACCAGCCCGGTGAACGCCAGCAGGGCCTCGACGGAGACGAAGAGCTCCAGCTCTCTCCCCCGCCCCGACAGCTTCAGCGAATAGACGAGCCCGCCGATCACCAGCCCGAGCAGGAACGTGACGAGCAGGATCGTGAAGGCGTAGGTGGAGGAGTCGAGCACCGTGGAGAGCACTCGGAACCAGAGCACCTCGTAGGAGATGGAGCCGAAGCCGCACAGCGCGAAGGCAGCCACCAGCAACCGGCGCCGCGATCCGGTGAATGCGGAAGGAGCCTCGACGGCCTGGGTGGGCGCGATGGCCGGCAGGGCCTGGGACGGCAGCCGGAAGTGCAGCCCCGTCACCACGAGCCCGATGAGCCCGTTCACCGCCGCGGCGATGATGGCCGTACGCCACAGCCCCAGCGCGCCAATGAGGTAGAAGCCAGCCGCGCCGCAGCCGAGCACCGCGCCCAGCGTGTTGAGCGCATAGAGGACACCGAAGGAGCGGCCCAGGCCCTCCAGCTCGCGAGCGATGAAGCGCGTGAGGACGGGCAGCGTGCCGCCCATGGCGAAGGTAGGCGGCAGCACGGCCAGGAAGGACAGCACGCCGCGCACGGCCAGGGGTCCGCCACCGGGGAGCCCCACCGAGGACAGCAGCTCCGGCAGCCTCGCGAGGATCCAGCTGATGCTCAGGGCCAGGACTGCCGTGGCGCCCTCCAGCAGCCCGTAGACGAGCAGCGGGCGCTGGAGCCGATCCGCGATCCGGCCAATCCACAAGCTGCCCAGCACGAGGCCCGCGAGGAACGAGGACACCACGAGGCTTACGGCGAACGTGGTGTGGCCGACCACCAGTGTGAGGTAGCGGACCCAGAGCACCTCGAAGACGAGCCCGCTCATCCCCGAGGCCACGAACAGCAGGCCCACGACGGCGAAGATTCTGGCGGGAACGCGATTCACGTGGCCGCCTGAGTCAGCCAGAACTGGCGCCCGCCGCTACGCAGAGCACCGTCGAGGAATTCAGCGAATGAACTCGCGATCTGCCTGCATTGTGTGGGGTCGGGGAACGACTCATGCCAACCATCGATGATGGGATACCGGCTGCTCTTCTGCATGCCAACGTCTACGATGATGTAGTCGCCATCATGCAGCGCGCAGATCACATACCAAGTGGCCGGCCCTTCGGCGTCCGTGTCATCACGGTAGAAAGCCACCCGAGCACGAACGACCTTGGCTAGGGGAAGAAAGCGAAAAGGAGCGTCGGGCTGGGTGAATAACTTCGCCCCATTGCAGTGCAGATAGAAGGCCCGTAGGTCGGGATCCAATTTCCAGCCCATCCGCTTCTCGAACTCCTCGATCTCTTGAGGCGAAGCGGGAGGATTGGGGAAATGGCGGCTTGAAATCTCTCCAAGCAGGGCGGAGATGGTCATGGTGTCAATCCGAGTAAGGAAGGTCCGGCCCTACCGTGTTCCATGGCCCCGAACCCGCGTAGCACTGCGGATAGATCTTATTAAGCACTGCATGGGTGTCTTGAGGCGTTGGCAGGACATTGGGTTTGGCAGTGGGATCTCCTCCATGCCCCAGATCCCGCAGGTGATGTCCTGGCCAAGAAACTCCCTCCTCATCCGCAGGCCAGGCGCCGAACTCCCCACTCCATTCCTTGCGAAATTTATCGCGGGCGTTGTCCCAGGTTGCACGCCGTGCAGCGGTATCTGACACCCGGGGGTAGTCACAGCAGCAGTGAGTCATGGCCAGTCGGCCGCCTGCGGCGTAATCCACTGGCCCCAGGCTGCCGCGCGTATCGATTTTGATGTCCGCGATCCAGATACACCCCATGAGGTTGTAGCCCTGCACGGTGCATTTTTCCTGGCACGCGTCCATCAGCCTGCGGTTGCATTGCCAAGGTCCGTAGTAGAAGGTTCTCTGGATCTGTGTCCCTGTTGGACCCGGCACCCAAGGTGCCACCCATTTTCGGGATGCAGGAGGGAGCGCTGCCGGACTTGGCGTCGAGACGGTGTTAGGCGTTTCGCAACCGACAAGCAGAAACAGCGCCAATACCGTCTCACAATACCTCATATGGTGTTTCGGAGTTCTCGTCATGACCATGAAGGCACTGAGACTTCAAGAGGGCTTCATGCCTCATACTTTATTGCCGACCTCTTCTCGGCCTTCAGAGCACTTTTTATCAGCCATCCAGCATACTCGTGCACTTTAGAGTTGCTCTGAGACATGAAACACCTATGCAGCGTGTAAGCCGCTTGGGGTGAGATACTCCTGTAGTACTAAAGGGACGCGACGCGGCCCCAAACAACATCAGTATAGCGGGAACCCGGCTCCGGAGAGAGCCCCAGCTTCCTCAGGTCATCCGAGTGCCTTGAGCCCTTCACCACCACCCAGCGCCGCGCCACGCGCCGGCCCTCCTGAAGCGCCTCGGGGGTGAGCGGGGCGTGGTCGGCGAACCGGCGCAGCACGTCGAACCCGGGCTGGGACTTCGTCGGCCGAGCGAACATCGGATCGAAATAGACGACGTCGAAGGAGCGGGACGGGAGCGTACGCAGATACTCGTGCGTATCCGCGTGCACCACCTCCACGCGACACGAGTCCGGCCCGAGTTCGTACGTCTTCAGGCCCTCCGAGACGATGGCGTACAGAGCCAGGCTCTTCTCCACGCCCACCACCCTGCCCTCGGGGCCCACCGCGAGAGAGGCCACTAGCGCGTCCTGTCCCAGCCCCAGCGTGCAGTCGAGCACGGCGTCTCCTTTGCGCAGCTCCGCCACTCGCACGAACGTGTCCGGCTCGCCCTCCGCCAGCCGGAGCCGTCGCAGGTGGGCCATGCCGGCGTGGAAGCCGTGGTGGCCCTCGCGGTCCCAGAGCGTCACCCCGTCATGCCCGAAGACGATCAGGGCCTCGGCGCGCGAGTCGAACCAGGGAGTGATGCTCTCCTTAGGGTGTCGTGAGAAGAACGGCACGCCCCACTGCCGGGCCGCAGACTGCGCCTGGGAGACGAGCTGCTCGTTCGGCTTGGCGCTGGTGGTGACGGCGAGCGGAACGCGCATGAGATCGTGGCGCGGACTCTACCTCCAACGCGAAGGCGGAGAAGGTTTCCCCTCTCCGCCTCCGTACTTCCCTGCGCTCAGGCGCGGGCTACAGCGCGGAGACCGGCAGCGTCCACAGGCCGCGGCCGTAGGTCGCGGCGATGAGGATGTCACCCGGCGCGACGCTCAGGTCGCTGACCGACACGAGCGGCAGCCCTGTGCCAGCGCGCTTCCACGTGCCGCCGTGCAGCCCCGAGGAGAACACGCCCACGTCGGTGGCCACCGCGAGGCCCCGGCTCGTGATCACCACGTCGTTCGCCGCCACGTCCACCAGGTCTCCGGTGATGTCCGTCCACGTGGCGCCACCGTTGTTCGACTCGAAGACGTGGCCCACGCCCGGGTCATCCGGGCCCACCAACCACCGCCGCGAGTAACCCGAGTACGTCACGTACACGTGCGCCGCGTTGGCCGGATCCACCGTGACGGCCGAGATGTACCGCGTGCCCAGCGGCGAAGTGACCTGATGCCAGGTGCCACCGTAGTTGGTGGCGATGCCGTTCTTGAACCCGGTGCCCGTGATCAGGCTCGGGCTGCACGGGCCGCACCAGCTCGCGAAGACGGTGCTCCCAGAGGCTCCCACGGCCGTGGCCGCTCGGCCGCTGCCCAGATCGTAGCTGACCTTCCAGTCGCACCCGTTGCTGTCGCACAGCGTGTCGAAGCCCTTGGTGGACTCCCAGACGTACTGGCCGCCAGCCACCAGGTGGTTCTTGTTGTTCGGGTCCATCATGAACGGCGCGATGAAGCGCGCGCTCGGATCCCTCGGGGCGATGTCCGTCCAGGTCTTGCCACCGTCCCGCGACTTCGCGACGTCCAGGTTGGTGTACTCGGTCATCACGTTGTCCGGGTTGGTGGGATCCACCACGACGTCTCCACCGTCACCCCCAAAGGGCTCGGCCGGCTCCTGGCCGACGACGACCTTCGCGGTGCCGTTGTCCTGGAGGCCGCCGTAGTACGTCAGCGGCCCCGTGGCCGTCTTGCCCGCGCCCGCGTAGTAGAACTGCAGCGTCCCGAGCGTGGCGTTGAGGTTGCTCCAGCCGCCCGGCGCGTGGTTGGCCAGCGAGCGGGACCAGACGCCGCCGTCATTGCCCACCCACAGCGTGCCATGGGCGATGAATGCCGCGTGCTGATCCGAGTGCGTGGTCGCCACGCAGGTGCCGCCCAGCGGGTTGTAGGCGAAGCACGACAGCGTGAAGTTCCAGTAGGCGCCCAGCGTCTCCCAGCTCGTGCCGCCGTTGGTGGACTCGTAGACCTCCTCGAGCCCCAGGTAGAGGTGGTTGGCGTCCGCCGGATCCACCACGAGGAACTGGTTGTACCAGGCCTGGATGCCGGGCTGGTATGCGTGGCCCATGCTGCCTGTCTTCATCGCCGAGTCGCTGTCGCCCTGCAGCTTCGACGCGCTCGCGATCTTGTTGAACGGGCCGTGGGCATCGCCCGTGTTCGACACGTAGACGCCCTGGAGCACGGTACTGGCGCTCAGGTTGTCCATGGACGAAGGGTCCTGGACGACGGCGTACAGCTTGCCGCCATCCGCCGAGTACGCCAGCGACACGCGCCCCTGCGCGATGGGCGCCACGTAGCCCTGGGGGTTGAAGGGCCCGGTCCAGGTATTGCCGCCATCCTGGGACTCGAAGATGCCGTTGGTGTCCGCGCCGTTGCGCCAACCGATCACCGCCACGAGATCACCCGTGGTGCCGCCGGTGCCGGGCTTCACCACCAGGTCCGTGACGATGTTGGCCACGGGGCTGGTGCCCGAGCCGAGGATCCGCTGCCACGCGGTGGCGCCCGCCGTCCAGCGGTACACGCCGTGCGAGGTCGCCGCGTACAGCCGGGTGTGGTCCACCGAGTCGACGATGATGCGGCCCACGAACGCGCCGAGCAGCTCGTCCCCGCCCATGCGCGCCCACGTCTTGCCGCCGTCGGTGGAGCGCAGCACGCCCACGCCCGCGAACGCGTCCGAGTTCGTATTGGCCTCGCCGGTGCCCGCATAGACGGTGTAGCCACCCGGCTGCTCGTCGATGGCGAGGGCGCCGATGGAGAGGGACTCCAAGGAGTCTCCCACGGGGGTCCAGTGCACGCCGCCGTCAGTGCTCTTCCAGAGGCCGCCGCCCGCGCCACCGGCGAACACCGTCTGGCCATCCTCGAGGGCCGCCAGAGCGGTGATGCGGCCGCTGTTCATGCCCGCGCCGCCGCCGGTGTTGCTGAAGTACGGGTCCGCGTAGAGCGGGTTGTCACTGTTGTAGTTCTTCGGGCCGAGCTCGCTCCATGCAGCGCTGCTGGAGCCCTTCACGCCGCGCGTGTACGCCACCGCCGCCGGCCAGGCCGCCGCGGGCACGGTGGTGGCGGGGGCGGCTCGGGCCTCGAAGCGCGCCAGGGCCGCCTTGTAGACCTTGGCCGACTCATCGCCCGCACCGAGGTGCAGACCTCCCGCCAGCCGTGAGCCGTCTCGCTCGACTTCATCCCGATCTACGTCCAGGTTGCTCGTCTTATCCGTGCAGGTGGCCATGGCCAAAGCCGCCGCCAGCACGGACCACTTCGGTGTGCTCCGCATCCGAATCCTCCAGGGATCATGGAAGATTCCCATATCAGCCATAATTCAAGGAATCATGGCTGATATGGGAATCAGGTGTTGCCCTGGAGTGCTGACTCTCTCTAGCCCGCTTCGGCCACCTGGAGCTTCCTGCCGCCCTGCATCTGCACCACCGTCACCGACTGGTTCCTGCCGTGACGCTTCGCGTGGTACAGGCACTGGTCGGACAGATCGATGAGCTGCTGCTTCTCGTAGCCGTAGTCCGGCCCGGTGGAGATGCCCAGCGAGAGCGTCACCTTCAGCGGGCCCATCTCCGTCTGGAAGACCTCGGCCTTCACCGCCTCGCGGATGCGCTCGGCGATCACCAGCGCGCCCTTGGCGTCCGTCTCCGGCATGATGATGGCGAACTCCTCGCCGCCGTAGCGCGCCACGATGTCCGTGTCGCGCGCCTTGTCGCGGAGGATCTTCGCCACGCCCCTGAGCACCGCGTCGCCCGTGGGGTGGCCGTAGGTGTCGTTGACGCTCTTGAAGTGGTCGATGTCCGTGAGGATGAGCGACACCTTGCGCCCGTAGCGCTTGGACTGCGCCAGGTACTCGTCCGCCTTGCTCTGGAAGGTGCGGTGGTTGAGCAGCCCCGTGAGGCCGTCCGTGGTGGCCATGCGCTCCATCTGCTCGAAGAGCTGCGCGCGCAGCACCGCCTGCGCCGCCTGGATCGCCATCACCTCCAGCATCCGCAGCACGTCCTGATCCAGCGCCTTCTTCCGGGAGCCCGCCACCAGCGTCCCGAGGATCCGATCACCCGCCGTGAGCGGGAAGATCTTCAGCGCCCCCAGGCCGCGGATCTGCGTCTCCTCGTCGAAGATGACCTGCCGGTCCATCGCCTTGATGTCCCGGCCCGGCAGCGGCGCGCCGTAGCGCACCACGTTGGCTACCAGCCCGTTGTTGTCCGCGAACGACTGACCCTCCAGCGCCTTGCCCGCCGCGGTGACGCCCGTCATCCGCGCCACCTTGTGCATGCGCTTGCCGTCCACCTCGCTCACCAGCGTCACCGCGCAGAAGTCCAGGCTGGCGATCTGCCGCGCGCTCTCCAGCACCGCGACGAACACCTGCTCCGGGCTGCCGGCGCGGTTGAGCTCCTCGATGGCGCGGAAGAACCGATCCTTCTCGTCCCGGCTCTTGCGGATGTACGTCATCACCCGCTCCACCTCCATCGCGCGCAGCACCTCTCCGGCGATCACGGTGAGCAGCCGCTCGTCCTGATCGGAGAACGGCTCGTGCATGACGCGGTCCGCCACCAGCACGCCGCGCACCAGCCCGCCCGCCTCGATGATGGGCACCGCCAGCACCGCCGACACCTGCGGCGCGCCCCCGTCGTAGTAGGTGATGCCCTTGAGCCCGTGCGGCGAGTTCATCCGCACCGGCGCCTGGCGCTTGAGCACCCCGCCGATGATCCCCTCGCCCGCGGCGAAGCGCTCGCGCTGGATGCGCTCGGAGGTGGAGCGGCAGTCGTAGAGCTTCAGGCTCCGGTCATCCGAGGTGAGCAGGAACGCCGCGCAGGTGTGGGTGCGCAAGGCCGTCTCCGCCACTTCCAGCGCCGCGCCCACCGCGCCCTCGATCTCCTTCACCGAGGCCACCAGCCACTTCTCGTCCTGGTTCATCCCCGAGAAGCTGTCCTGGGTGCCGGAGCTGATGAGGCGGAAGGTGCGGGCGCGCTCCTCCACCTCCTTGATGCGCTTCTGCACCGCGTCGTTCTCGGCGTGGCGGGCGGCGGCCATCCGAGCGGCCAGCACCGCGTGGTACAGGCCCGCGAACAGCGCCAGGAAGAAGGCGTGCATGGTGAACGCGGCCCAGGCGCCTCCCTTCACCGAGCCCAGCGTGACGAGCCCGTCGAACACCAGCGCCGCGCCCAGCAGCGTCAGCCCGGCGTTGCGAGGCAGGAAGGCCACCAGGAACGCCATCAGCAGGTAGACGATGGGGAAGAGCACCCCGCCGCCGATGGCCACCACGATGAAGGCGGTGGCGATGAGCCCTCCGCCCAGCTCGAGATCGTCCCGCAGCTCCACCAGCGCGCCCAGCGCGTTGCGCCGCAGGCGCCGCCAGGCCGACAGCCCCAGGCCCACGAGCAGGAACAGCACCAGGAACGCCTCGGTCCACCCGAGCCGGCTCAGGCCGTGGAAGCCGTTGCGCGCCAGGTGCATGAAGACCAGCAGGATCGACGCCGCGGGCACCGAGCGCCCCGCCTTGCGGACGACCTTGGGCATCAACGGGATGGACGAGAGCGCGTTCATGGCTCTTCCTCCTCCAGATGGAAGACGAGCTCGCCGGGCTTCACGTAGCCGAGCTCCTCGCGAGCGGCGCGCTCGAGGGCGGCGGGATCCTTACGCAGCGCGTTGATCTCTTTCAGGAGGGCCTCGTTCTGCTCGGCGAGCACGCGGTTGCGCTCCTGCAGGGACTTCACGTCCTGGCGTAGCGTGAGGTAGCGCCGGAAGCCCCGAGCATCGGCCACGGAGGCCAGGGACAGTCCCCCCGCCAGCACCGCCGCCACCACCAGGAACTTTTTCCGCGCCGTCATGAGCCTGCGGAAATTACCAGCAGCCGCCGAGCGGGCAAGAAAACTGCTCCAGGTATGTAGCACCCTGTCAAAAGGCACGCCGGGAGCGTGGACCGTCACGCCCCCGGCGGCCTAGGGCTCTACTCCAGCGACAGCAGGTAGAGCGTCAGCGCATCGATGTCGCTCTCGGACAGTTGAGACGTCTTGCCGTGCGTGTCCTTGATGACCTGGATGTGGTTGGCAGCCAGCTCCGGGTTGATCTGCCGCTGGCCGTTCACCGTCACGATCAGCGGCGCCATGTTGGACGAGCCGAGCCGATCGATCTGCAGGCTCCCATCCGGCTGGGTGACGAACGGGCTGTCGAGGCTCACGTAGAGGGGGCCCTTGCCATCGCCGGCCAGCGCGCCGCTGCTGTCGGCGAAGGTGATGGGCACCTCGGTGGGCAGGACGACGGGCGAAGCACCCAGGTAGTCATCGTCCACCGCGCGCTGGTGATCGGTGCGCACCGTGCGGAAGTTGAAGCCACGCTCGCCGGGCCGGAGCAGCGGGGAGTCCGGGGTCAGCAGGATCTCCCGCACCGAGTGTGCGTCGCCATGGTGCAGCCAGCGCGGCGTGCTGTCCCAGAACGAGCGCAGGTGCTTGGTGTTCCGGGCGCTGATGTTCTGCCGCGAGCCCTCGTCCTGCGGCGCGCCATTCGGGGTGAAGACGTAGTCGTTCTTCAGCCGCAGGAAGGGACCGTTGCCGTCAATGGTGGTCTCGCTGATGACGCCCGGCTCATGGATGTTGAAGTCCTGGAAGGTGTTGTCCACCACGCCGTTGGTGATCTTGTTGCCGTTGTGGTGGCAGTCGGCGCAGCCCGAGCCGCCATCGGCCACCTTGGTGGTGAACAGCCACTTGCCGCGCGCAATCTTCGCCGCCTCGTCCGAGGCCGGGAACTGCGTGAGCGGGTTGGGCATGCGGCGGGTCTCGTTCTGCGTCCAGAGGATCTCCAGGTAGGAGATGTCGTTGTAGTTGGCCTGGTACGCCTTGCCGTTCAGCTCGGGCCGGCCGATGGCGGCCGAGTTCTCCGCGGTCTTGCGCAGCACGTACTGGTCACGGGCCTGGTAGCGATCCAGCTCGTTGTCCTGGGGGAAGAGCGTCGTCTTCCGCTCGGCGATGGTCAGCTCGCCGGTGCAGGCGGAGGCGTAGGCCATCATGTCGTTGTTCAGCCCCTCGTACCACTCGGGCCAGTTGTCGGAGACGTCCTTGTTCTGCGGGCAGTTCTTCACCCCGCCGAGGGCGTTGGCTCCCACGTTCCACTGGCTGCCATCGCTGCGGCTCTGCCAGTGGCAGAACCCGCAGGACTTCTGCCCATCGTCCGAGTAGGCCGAGCTGAACAGCCAGCGCAGGCCCGTCTCCTCATCGGTCGCGAAGAGGTGGCTGCCGTTGCCGCCCGTGGTGGGATCCGGCGTCTTGTCGGTGACGCCCACCGTCACATAGCCGCCCCGAGTGAGGGTGCCGTTCGGGTTCACGGTCAGGAACGAGATGTCCTCCGTGTTCATGTTGGCCACGTACAGGGTGTGCCCGTCGGGCGAGACGGCCAGGCCCTGCGGGGTGATGCCTCCGGTGAACTGGATGCCCAGCTCGGTCAGGATGCCCGAGGGATCCGCCGGGTTCTGGTTGATCCGGAAGACCTCCACCTTGTCCGAGTGCATCATCGCGGCGAACAGCAGATCGCCCTTGACGAAGATCTGCTCCGGGCCGCTGCCCTGGATGATCTTCTGGCTGGCGGCGAAGTCTCCCAGGTCCACGAGCTGGCCGGGGACGGCCATCATCGACTGGTCTCGCCCGGCGTCGACGTAGCGATAGATGAAGCTGTTGTTGGTGGTGTCGAAGACGTTGAGCTCGCTGCCCAGGTCATCGAAGGTGGTGGCCTTGGTGGCGTCCGCCATCACCGGCGTGTAGCCGAGCGGAGTGCCGTTGTTGCGGCGGAACGTGCCGCTGGCGTCCCGGGCCGCCACGCCATGCGCGCCCTCGGGGCCGTTGAGCGCGTTGTTGGTGGCGTGTCCGGCGACGATGCCCCACCGCCCGGCGATCTTCACATCCGTGGCCAGCCCGCCGACCACCATGTTGCGCACCAGCGTGTTGGCGTCGTTCTCCACGTTGATGACGGCCAGCGTGTGGCCCAGGGTGTTGGCCACGTAGAGCGTCTTGCCATCCGCGCTGAGCGCCAGATCGCGCGGGTTGGCGCGGTCCAGATCGTTCGCGCCGGTGGGGATCTCGGCGATCTGCGTGAAGGCGGGACCCGGATCGATGCGGAACGCGCGGATCTCGTCCTTGAAGCGGTCGGTGACGTACAGCCTCGTGCCGCTCGCGTTGAAGGCCAGGTCCTCCCCGTAGAAGCCCGTCTGGAAGTCGCCGATGACCGAGTCAGTCACGGTGTCGATCACGCTGGCGAAGTTGGCGTACTGGTTGAGCACCACCGCGTAGGCATGCGGGTAGATGGCCGTGTTGACGGGGGACACCTCCACGCCCGTGGGGCGAGTGCCGAGCCCCTGCCCGCCCGGCCGCAGATCCACCCACTTGCGAACCGTCTTGCTCGCGGTATCCACCACCGCCACCCGCCAGTCCGGATAGCCCTCGCGTCCTGGCAGCGCCACGTAGACCTTGTCACCGCCCGGGGTGATCGCCAGCGAGGTCGGCCAGCTCCGGAACGGCTGGGGCCGGAACGGCCAGAACTGGTTGCCCTTGCTGAGGATGGGGTTGTTCGGGTCCACCCGGCTGCCCGGGTCCGGCTTGCCCGTCATGTAGTCGTTGCCGAAGGTGATCCGCGTGAAGCGCTCCAGACCGCCGCGCTCGCCAGCAGGCTCGGCCCCTACCAGCTTCGCCACCGGATCCGCCGAGCCACCCGTGCGGATCTGTCCCTGGGAGTCCGTCTTCACCGGGGTGACGAAGAAGCGCAGGGCCAGGGGCGCCTCGCCCGGTGGCGTCAGCACCTGGGGGGTGAAGGCGCTCGACAGGGCCCGATGCTCGGTCCCTTGGCCGCTCTCCGGCTTCGACAGCCCACTCCAGCACGCCAACCCCAGGCTCCCCACCGTGACGGCGCCCAGGAAAAAGCCTCTCCAAGGTCCCCGGTGGCCCTGCCCCGGGTGCTTCCTGCCCATCGACTCACTCCGCATAACACTCCTCTTCGTGGCTCCAGGGGCAGGCACCAGCCTGCCCCGATGCCTCTTTGGAGATCGGAGCGAGCAATGCGTGACAAACAGGGATTTTATTTTTTCTGGGATTTCACTGTGGGTCGTCGGAGGTGAGACTATGGGGGACTGTCACGCTCCCACCGCCTGCTGCATCTGAAGGGTATGGAGACAGCAAGAGACCCAGGTAAGGCGGTGGAGACGGGCTCTCCTTCGGATGAGGAGTTGGCCGACCGCGTGAAAAAGGGCGAGACGGCCCTGTTCGAGGTGCTGATGCGCCGGCTCAACGTGCGCGTGTACCGGGCTGTGCGTGCGCTGGTGTCGGATGAGGCCGAGGTCGAGGACGTGATGCAGCAGGCCTACCTCCTCGCGTTCTCGCACCTGGGGCAGTTCGAGGGCCACTCGAAGTTCTCGACGTGGCTCATCCGCATCGCGGTGAACGAGGCGCTGCTTCGCCTCCGGCAGCGGAACCGGCTGGTGGCGCTCGATGAACGCGAAGGCTCAGACGTGGACTCGGAGGGAGACATGAAGCTGGAGGGACGAAACACGCCCGATCCCGAACGGCGGGCCTATGATCGCGAGCTCGTCCGGTTCCTGGAGTCCGCCATCGACGCGCTGCCAGCGCCCCACAAGGTGGTGCTCATGCTGCGGGAGGTGGATGGGCTGTCCACGGCGGAGACCGCCGAGGTGCTGTCGACCAACGAGGAGACGGTGAGGACCCGGCTCCACCGGGCCCGAGCGTTCTTGCGTGAGGAGCTGGACGCCCGGATCGGTGGCCAGCTCCACGAGGCGTTCTCCTTCCACGCCACGAGGTGCGACCGCGTGGTGGCGGCGGTGATGGCCCGCCTCACGCCGAGCTGAGCGCGGCTACTTCTTCAGCACCTTCTCGATGGCCTTGGCCATCTCCTCGTGCGGGGCCACGCCCTGCCAGGCGGCCACCACCCGCCCCTGCCGATCGAGGATGAACGAGGTGGGCAGCGCATCAATCACCCCGAAGGGGCTCTGCCCCAGGTGGATGCGCTGGTCCGCCACCAGCACCGGGAAGCGCAGCGCGTAGTGCTCGGCGAACGGCACCAGCACCTGCTCCCCCTCCAGATCCATGCCCACGCCCACCACCTGGAAGCCCTGCGGGCCGTAGTCTCGCTGGAGCGCCTCGAGCGTGGGCAGCTCCGCCATGCACGGGAAGCACCAGGTGGCCAGGAAGTTCACCAGCACCACGCGCCCGGACAGCTCCTCCGCCGCCTGCCGCTGCGGCCCCACCGCCGGCAGCGCGAGCGCTCCCAGGAAGCCCTCGCCCGGAGCCTCCACGGCCTCTGGAGCGCTCTTGCACGCCACCAGCCCCAGCAACAGCACGCCTGCGAGCACGGAGCGGCGCACGCTCAGGCCTCGGAGGGGCGCTCGGAGCCCAGCCGCTGACAGTCCTTGCACAGCCCGTACAGCTCCATCTTGTGCGAGGTCACCGTGAAGCCGTGCTTGCGCGCCACCGCCTCCTGCATGGCCTCGATCCGATCGTTCTCGAACTCGACGATCCGGCCGCAGCGGGTGCAGATGAGGTGATCGTGGTGCTCGCGCCCGGCCGCTGCCTCGTAGCGCGTCTGCCCGTCTCCGAAGTTGCGCGCGTGGGCCAGCCCGCAGTCGTTGAGCAGCTTCATCGTCCGGTACACCGTGGCCACCGACACCTTGGCGTCCTGCTCGCGGACCTTGCTCCACAGCTCCTCGACGGACAGGTGCCCCCCGACCGAGAAGAACGTCTCGATGATGAGGCTGCGCTGGCGAGTGCTCTTCAGCCCGCGCTGCGCCATGTAGCGGTTGAGCACCGACTCTCTCGACTGCTCGCTCACGGGTAAAGCACCTCCCTCAGGCAGGTATGCTTCCAATACCTGACGAGTCCGAATCGCCATCACACTACCTTCCCCTACCCGGCGAGTGACGGGTCGTCTGCTCGCACTGCGGCCAGCGAGCCCCAGGGACTTGCACTCTCCCCTGGCTGTTTACATTGGAGACCGTCAGGCTCATTGACACCCGTCCGCTATGGAAGATAGAGGCATCCGCCCTCGTAAACGAGCATTTTTCGGCAAGTTTCCTCATGAATAGCCAATGGCAGAGAAGACGGCAGCCCGATGATGTGCCGACCCCGGTGGCGGTAGCCGTCTCCGATTTCTGTCGGCGGGCCAAGGCCATGGCCTCCCCGACCGAAGTCCGCGAAGCGCTCGCGCTGCTGTCCGAGGACGAAGACTTTCGGGTGCGCACCTTGACGGATGCCGAGCCGGAGGCCTCGCCGCTCGGCCCCTTCGCGGTGGTGGATGTTCTGCGGGGAACGGCAGCCTCCCTGGCCGCTCAGCGGCAGGCGTGCGGCTATTACGAGCTCGTCCAGGAGCTGGCCCGGGCGCGCGAGGAGAAGGCGCCCCTGAAGCCTGCACCCCTCACGCCGGAGGCTCCGGCCTTCGCGGCGCCCCCGCCCCGTCCGGCCCCGGCTGGAGACGCGGAGGAGGCCAGCCGAGGCAAGGGCGGCAAGGCCGCTCGCCAGGAGGCCGAGTCCGTCCAGGAGCGCATCGCTCCTCGCAAGCGCGCCGCGGCGGCCGAGCTCGAGCCGGAGCAGACGCCCGAGTCCGAGCCGCGCTTCCTCAAGCGGGATCTGCCGAAGCCGCGAGGCCGCTTCACCCAGGTGGCGGCCCCCAAGGGCAACTACCACCAACTGCTGCGCGCCGAGGGCAAGGAGCTCCTGGAGTCGGCGCTGTCGCAGAACGAGCACCGCTTCTCGCTCCTGAAGGCGCTGTCCGAGCAGTACAGCGGCGCCAAGGGCGAGCTGACCCTGTTCGATGTGGAGAGCGCGCTGGACCGCCATGAGCTGATGGAGACGCTGACCGCGAAGGAGCGGCAAGGCATCCTCTCCGCGTACACCGATCATCGAGGCGCGGCGGGCCGCGTGGGTTGGGCCCTGGGCCTCAGCCCCTCCGAGCTGCAGCGGCTGATCACCTCGCTCGGGCTCCAGCAGGAGGTGGAGGAGATTCGCGAGCGCTTCCGGCGCGAGGCGCTCGGCGCGCGTCACCTCACGCAGCGGTTGGATCTGCTCGGCCGGGACAAGTACCTGGCGGATCTGGGGATCAAGAAGCGCTTCACGGACGCGCTCCGCAAGGAGCTGGAGGGGCTCGTCCGGGACGAGCTGCCGGGCGCGCGGGATCTCCAGGGGCTCTCGCTGGCCGTGGCTCGAAAGCATGGCGCTCCCCAGGAGCTGGTCCTGCGCGCCATTGAACGACTGGGACTGACTGGCGCGCTGAGGGAGCAGCTCGCGGCCCACTCCGATTTCTCTTCGCCCTGACGAGGTTCAATCATGCCCATCTACGAGTATTCCTGTCAGAGCTGCGGCAAGGTCATCGACGTGCTGCAGAAGGTGAGTGACCCGACCCCCGAGGCCTGCACCGAGTGTGGCGCCACGGGCACGCTGTCCAAGCTCGTCAGCCGCTCCAGCTTCGTGCTCAAGGGAGGCGGCTGGTACTCCGATCTCTACAGCTCCACCAAGAAGGACGGCTCCAGCGGCAGCTCGGACTCGAGCTCCTCTTCCAGCGCGTCGGCCAGCAGCCCGGCTTCGTCGAGCAGCACGGCTTCGTCGAGCAGCACCTCCTCGTCCAGCACGGCTTCTTCTTCCAGCAGCACGCCGGCACCCGCGGCGGCTTCCGCGAGCAAGACCTAGCTGACCGGAAACTGGCGGAGGGCATGAGCGCGGCACACACTCCGCCTCGTGCCCTTCCCACCTTCCAAGCGTCCTCCCCGCCGCTGTGCTCTGTGTGGCCATCCGGAGCTGACGGACGCTCGCGGCCTGGGCCGGTTCCTGCTGGTCCCCGATCCCGACGGGCGCGGCCCGGTGTGTCCACCTCAGCGTGGATGCCAGGCGCTCGCCCGCACCGAGTCGCTGACGCAGGCCGCCCGCTGAGCTAAGCAGGGCCTCTCACGCGCTCACGCCTCGGGAGGCCTTCGTGAAGAGACTGCTCGTCGTTCTGGTCGCGCTGGTGGCAGCCGGCTGCAAGTCCCACACGCAGATCGCGCCAGAAGATCGCGCCTCGCTGGAGCACACGCTCACCGGGCCCGAAGCAGACCGGTACCTGCGCCTGTCCATGTACACCACCCCGTTCTTCGGGGATGCCTCCAAGCGGCTGCTCACGCCCTATCCGCCCGAGGACGTGCTCCTGCTGAACGACACCTCGGGGAAGACGGTCAACCCGGGCGCCATCGAGGCCACGCTGCCCACGGGCGCCAAGGCGCACATCCGCAAGGTGGAGTTCCCCACCGCGTGGGTGGTGACCGAGCGCATCCTCTACACCCCGCGCACCTGGCCCTGGGTCTACGTGGAGGTGGAGGGCGCGCCCAAGGGGCCGCCGCTGGTGCTCGTGCTGCGGCCCCACCTCAAGACGCGCGAGGAGTTCCTCGCGGAGGTGGATCGCTACCTGTCCTCGCAGGATCCCGCCGCGCAGATCAGCGCCTTCAGCGAGCCCGTGCGCGAGGCCATCCGCCAGAAGAAGACCGTGCCCGAGATGCCCGCCGAGGCCCTGGAGATGGCCTGGGGCTACCCGGAGACGATCAAGCGCACGCTCGAGGGCACCGCGCACAACGAGGAGTGGATCTACCCGGGAGGCCGGCGCCACGCCTTCCTCACCGAGGGACGGCTCGTCCGCGTCGAGGAGGCCGCGGCGCCCGCTTCGACGCTCGCCCCGGGCTCGAAGTAGAGCTCAGCGGCGGCGGCGGCGGTTTCCACCCCCACCGCCCCGGCCCTTGCCGCCACCCTTGCTCGCCTGGGCCTCGCCCGGGCGCGTCAGCCGAGGCAGCTCGCCGGCCATCACCGGCCAGAACTCGCCCTTCAGGATCTCCGCCACGAGCTGCGCCTGGGTGGTGATCGGGTTCTTGAAGAGCGTGGCCCCGCGCCCCACCTCGTCCAGCGAGCCGCGCGCATCGCTGCCTCCGATGCAAGGCAGCTTCAGCGCCTCGGCCGCCTCCACGGCCAGATCATTGGCCGTCTGCTTCACCTTGGCGTTGTAGCCCTCCACCGCGCTCAGCAGGTTGAGCGAGCGGATGAAGTCCATGGGCGCGTTGGGCTGATCGCGATCATACGGCCGCGCGGCGATGATGGCCGCCCCCAGGGACTTCACCTTGGGCAGACACTCGGCGGCGCTCCAGGGCTTCTCCCGGTTGCTGCCCCACAGCTGCACCGGCTCGGGCGCCAGCTCCGGCTTCGGGAAGAAGCACAGGTACTGGCCCTTGTCCGTGATCAGCTCCAGGCCGACGAAGACCTTGACCTTGGACTTGGCGCCCATGTCGAACAGCTCGTCGCAGCCGTCCTGGGTGTTGGTCTCCGTGAAGGCGACGGCGTCCAGGCCGAACAGGGCCGCGCGCTCGAGCACGGCGCGCGGATCCAGGTCGCAACCCTTCGACAGATGTGAGTGCGCGTGCAGGTCGATCAGCATGGGCGCCGCTCCCTAACAGGCTCGGTTGAGCCTGTCGAGTCTCGCCGCCCCGGCTTTCGCTCGTCAGGCGTACGCGTAGGACTGGAAGAGCCCCTTCTGGGTGCTGCCGTTCTTCTCCTCATAGGTGCGGATGAGGTAGCCCATCAGCATCAGCGAGGAGGTGTTCTCCAGCACCCGCGAAGGATCCTTGGAGATGAGGTTGGCGCTGTAGTTGAGGAAGAACTGAGCCAGGTCCTCGCCTGCCTCCTTGACGATCAGCGCGTTGAGCGCGGCCGGATCCATTGTCCGGATCGCATTGATGAAGTCTACGGCCAGATCCTTCTTGGTCTTCACGTCCACGTACCCATCCCCCGTCGCCCCCACCCTCCCCAGGACCCGTTTCCCAGGCTCGGACCTTGATGCGACCTGGAAAATCTAGGCACGTTCTCCCACCTGCAAACCCCCGGCGGCAGGGCGGCCGGGTTTTTGACACTCTGTAAAAGCATGTGCGATAAGGGGTTCACGCGACGTCGAATCAATAGGAGGGGACGGCGATGTTCACGGGCGTGAAGGTTTTCTCGGCGACCAAGGCCAAGGAGCGGGAAGAACTCGGCGAGAACGTCACCCGCTGGATGAAGAGCAACGCGGATCTGGAGATTGTTGACCGCGTGGTCCGCCAGTCGAGCGACAACGAGTTCCACTGCTACACCCTGATTTTGTTCTACAAGCACACGAAGTCCCAGCCGTAGCGCGAGAGGCGCGGCCCCCGGCTGTCCGGGTGGCCGCCTCGTGCCAGAGTGAGCGAGCGCCTGCCTCGCGGGCCGCGGCTCAGTCCTCGTCAGGGCCGTCCTCTGGGTGGTCCTTCCCTCTTCCATTCCCCACGCTGTCCGCGTCCCCTGTGCTGAGCAGCTGGGAGAAGTCCGTCAAGCGCGGGCCGCCGGGGCTGAGTTGCTCGGTGAGGAAGGCGGAGATCTGCGCGGGGCTGCCCACCTCGCGCGTGCGCACGTGGAGGAAGTTCGTCCCCGTCTCGGACTTGTGACACCCACTGCACATGGCCCCGGCGAAGGCGTGGCGCACGTCCTCGGAGACGCCGGGCACCACCCAGGCCAGCGTCGAGGGCACAGGCGCGGCGGCGGCGAGGAATGGCTGCCCCTGCCACGTGGGAGGCACCTCGTGCTGCCCAGCGAGGATCGCCGCGGAGTTCTGGCTCGCCCAGGCCCCCAGCGCGGCGCTGCCGTTGAGCGCGGCGTTCACCTCCTGCTTCACCGTGGTGGGCTTGAGCAGCCCCCACCTGCGGCTGAGGACGAACTCGCGCAGCTCCCAGAGCTTGGGATCCGTGGCCGAGAGGGCCACCTCATCGGTGCGGAGCTGCAGCAGCGCGCTGCCGTTCACCTGGAGGGGCGCCGCGCTGCGCTTGGTGAACTCGCGCGTCACGGCCTGCAGCCGCGCGTTGTAGGCCGGGCCGAACGGGACGCTGCTCAGCGCGTGCCAGCGCTGCGCCCAGGTGAGCATGTCCACCCTGCGCGAGATGGGGAGCTGGTACTCGAAGATGACGGTGAAGGGCAGCCGCTGGCCGGTGGGCCCCAGCACGCCGAAGACGAAGCGCCCCTGGCCCGCGTGGCCGGGATCCGTCCCCATGGGCACCCGGCGCAGATCCGGCCGGTTCACGATGGCCAGCAGCCGGAAGGGCGCCTTGGAGAGATCCAGCACGCAGCGCTCGTCGGCGGTCGTAGGGCTGCAACCGCTGGCCGTGCGCCAGGGATCGATGATCTGGGTCCGGATCAGGGGGCGCGCGGGAATGACCAGGCCATTCACCGTCTGATCGTGCTCCCACGTCTTCAGCCAGGACATGATGAACAGGGAGCGCCCGTACGGGTTGCGCAGCAGCTCGGGCACCATGTTGTCGATGAGCCGCCCGAAGGACCAGCTCCCCTGGGGATCGGTGCCCGAGTGGGCCGGATCCCACGTGGTGTACAGGGCGTCATCCACCACGCTGACGTCGTTGATGAGGAGCTCCCGCGCCGGATCGATGGAGGACGGAGCCACCACTTCATCCCGGCGCGTGATGATGGAGTCCCCCGCGGTCCCCTCCTCCACGGGGGGAGCGCACGCGGCCAGCATGGCCACAGCGCTGCTCACGAACCACGACCCCATGGCTCCAATGCCCCTTCGTGCGATGCGCATGTCTTCTCCCCGACGGCTCAGAGCACTCATGCGCGCCCTTCCCTGAGCGCGCCTGCCCTCGAGCAGGGCAGAGAGGTAGCCACGTGCCGATGCGGAGCAAACGGGCGCTCGGGCGGAGCTCCCTGTTCACCACTCTCAGCCATTGATCAGCGGAGCCCGAGCGGCGTCGGCTGGCAGAAAGGAGCCCCCTCCCCGCAGGGCATGTAGCCCTTGCGACATCGGGTCGCATGTACAGGCTTCGGGCCGCAACCATGAGACCTGTGCACCGACGACTCCTGGGGTTCCTCATCACTGCCTGTGCCCTCATGGGGGCCACGGTCGGATCGCTCAAGCTCGACGCACGCGGCCAGCAGGTGGCGCGGGTGCGCGCGGGACAGGTTGCGGGCGTGGCGGTCAGCGGTGCGCGGGAGTCGCTCTCCAGCCGGCTCCGAGCGGTGGAGGCCCGGGCCGCGGCAGGCGCCTCCTTGAATCCGGTGCGGGCACTCGCCGCGGATCACGTCGACATGGCCACCCTGCAGGATGCCTTCGGCACGGAGCCGTGGTGGAAGGCGTTCCGGGACGAGTTCTCCTTCCACTCCCTGATCCAAGGGAGCCGGCGCTTCGACTTCACCCCGGATGGGATCTCTCGTCCCGTGGAGCTGTCGGCCCTGCTGGCCGCCTCGAAGGGGCGCCCGCTGGCTTCGAGCGTCCTCCTCGTTAATGGAGCGCCCTACCTGGCCGCCAGCGCGGAGGTGCAGGTCCCCGCGACCTCGGGGACTGGGCGGGCGCTGCTGGTGCTCGCGCGGCCTCTGGAGAAGACAGAGCTCGAGGCGATGGCGCAGGAGTTCAAGTCCACGCTCCTCCTCACCGACGCAAGCGGAGCGCCTCTGATGCGCGCAGGAGTGGGCGCGCCGCAGGAGCTCCCCTCACCGCCTCGGGATGGCACACCGCTCACGGGGCGGGCGGGCCAGTGGTCCATGGCTCGGGCTGAGATGGGGCCCGGCGTGTTCCTGTGGGCCCAGGCGGACACCCGCGCGGAGGCGGCCCAGGCGCGCGGCGCGGCGCGAGCGCTGATGGTGCCCGTGTGGCTCACCGCCCTGCTGGCCTCGGGGATCGCGCTCTGGCTCGGCCTGCGTCCCCACCGGGAGAGGGCCACGGCGGAGCTGCTCGCCCAGACCACGCAAAAGCTTGCCGCGGCGGAGGCTCAGCTCAAGCGCCTGTCGATGCGGCTGCCCACGGTCCAGCCCTCTCCCGAGGCTCCTCCACCGCCTCCGCGAGCCGAGCCGTCACTGGCGGCGCCCGTGCCCTTCGGACGCTATGAGCTGCTGCGGCCGCTCGGTGAGGGCGGGATGGCGCGGGTGTACCTGGCGCTCGCCCGGAGCGCGGGAGGCTTCGAGCGGCTGTTCGTGATCAAGCGGCTGCACGAGCCGCTCGCCCGCCAGCCGGAAGCGGTGGCCCAGTTCATGGACGAGGCGCGGCTGGGCGCCAGCCTCATCCACTCCAACGTGGTCCCCGTCTACGACTTCGGCGAGGTGGACGGCGAGTACTACATGGCCTCCGAGTACATCCTCGGGAGGGATCTCGACACGGTGGTGCGCCGCTCCTTCGAGCGAGACGGTGGCCCCCTGGAGCCCGCCACGGTCTTCTTCGTGGCCCAGGAGGTGCTCAAGGCGCTCGGGTACGCGCACACGCGCCAGGATGCGCAGGACCAGCCCCTGGGGATCGTCCACCGCGACGTATCTCCGATGAACATCCTGGCCTCCGCTCGCGGAGAGGTGAAGCTGCTGGACTTCGGCATCGCCAAGAGCGCGAATCGCTCCACCCAGACGCGCGTGGGGTTGGTGAAGGGCAACGTGAACTTCATGGCCCCCGAGCAGGCACGAGGGCTCGAGGTGGATGGCCGCGCGGATCTGTTCTCCCTGGGCCTGACGCTCTTCTGGTGCCTCACCGGCGAGCTGCTCTACGACGGAAAGAACGACTTCGATCGGATCATCCAGGCTGCCGAGGGCCCCTGCGAGGCGCACTGGGATCGCATCGCCCAGCTGCCCTCGCCCTGGGCCTCCATCCTCCACCGGGCCCTCCAAGCGCACCCCGCGGATCGCTTCCGCTCGGCGGAGGAGTTCGCCGCGGCGCTGCCCGCCGTGAGGCCCGAGAACAGCTCCAGCCTGGGGTGCACCATGCTGCGCCTCTTCGGCGAGGAGCTGCGCGCCGAGTCCGCCTACCGCTCCGCGCTGGCCGCCGCGGCGGCCTCTCCTTCCTTGCTCGGTCAGGCCTTCACCGGCTGACGCCGAGCCTCCCCGCTGTCGCCCCCGTCTCTCCCCACGAGAGTGACCCCCATGGCGTCTACCCCCTTCACCCTCCCGCGCTTGGCGCTCGTCCCGGGGCTGTTGCTCCTCGCGGCGGCCTGTAGCTCATCCGGACAGCCCTCGGCGCCAGCTCCGCACGTGTGGACGCTGCGCCAGGTGAGGGAGTCGTCGCTCTTCGAGGGAACCATCGCGGGCTTCCCCGCCTCCGAGTGGATCACGCCCCGAGGCCATCCGCTCCCGCAATGGTCACCTCCCTTCCATGACACGCAGCTGCTCCAGACGGAGGACTTGGATGGATTGAACGTGCTGCCGGCCTTCAGCGAGGGGCAGCCCGCGGCCTTCTCGGTCGCGGAGATCTGGGAGCGGGTCCCCGAGGTCTGGGTGCAGCCCTGGTACGTGCTCGTCACCGCTTACGAGCCATCCAACCCCAGCGCCTACCGGCTGAAGGACTCGATCCCGGTGGTGGATGTCGAGGAGGAGAGCCTCTTCTACAGCCCGTTCTGGGAGACCCTCTACGTCGTCGTCCCCGAGGACACGCCGCCGGATCGCTACACGAGCGCCACGGCCATCCTCTCCGCGGGGCTGCCCATGCACCACGGAGGAGCGCTGCTCGCGCCGCTGGCACCCAAGGACGTGCTG
Organism: Hyalangium sp.; assembly: GCF_045802625.1. NCBI lineage: Bacteria > Pseudomonadati > Myxococcota > Myxococcia > Myxococcales > Archangiaceae > Hyalangium > Hyalangium sp. The sequence continues at coordinate 38,828 of NZ_JBJMQP010000007.1, forward strand.
CCCGCCACGGCCGAGGGGAGCACTGGCCCCGTCCGCCCACTCACCGGTGAAGCGGTGGGGACCGCGCGCCAGGGCGACGCGTGGCTGCACGGGCAGCAGATCTCCTATCTGACCTTCGGCTCGAGCAACTTCACCTGGAACACCGAAGCGAGCAGCTCGGGCATCGTCGACGAGACAGCGCTCTACCTCTTTGCTGGCACGGGGCCGGATGGGAGCCTGACGCCCCTCGGGCTGCCGGCGGTGGTGGGCACAGGGCCTCGTGGAGCGAACCGGGCGGCGAGGGTGTCCGCCAGCGGCGTGCCTCAGTTCGGAGCGTTGACCCGCCCGCACCTCGCGCTGCTGCCCACGTCCGCCGGACCCTTCATCCCGAGCACGATGGGGCTGCTCAAGGACACGCTGCGCGCCCAGGGAAGCGTCACCGTGGTGGACGTCCACCTGGACATCGAGGCGCGTCCAGACGCCAGCGACTACGCCCTCCGAGTGGCGCTCAACCCAGACTGCTTCAAGGACCCAGCGAAGTTCCCCGCGGCGTGCCGCTGGCTGGACTCGCAGGCGGCGGTGGAGACAAACCTCGCGCCCTCGAGCCTGCAGCCGCAGGACGTGCTCTTCACCTCCCCTGTCCTCTTCTACGACGGAAAGAAGGTGGGCCGATGAGAGCGCGCATGATCCTCCCTCCCGCGCTCGTTCTGCTGCTGGCGTCCGCGCTTCCCGCGCTCGCGGATTCGGGGACTGGGGAAGAGCCTGACGCCCCGTCCGACTCGAAGCCCAGCGGCTATACGCCAGAGGAAGAGTCCGTCTCGCCGTTCCGGATCTCTGGATACGTGGACGTGGGCTTCGCCAAGGCCCAGGGGAGCGGGAGCTCGTTCGTCCCCGACGACACGCGCGTTCCCGCGGACTACGGCGTGGACGCGTTCGCCCCGGCGGTGAACTCGCGCGGTGAAGTCGCTTCCCTGGATGCCGGAGGGCGCTTCGTCAACGGCTTCCTGCCGCGCACGGTGGATATCGGCGGCCACGGTTCCTTCCTGCTCAACACGGCGAGTCTGGATCTCTTCTACGAACCCTCATCGGCGCCGGTGCTCGTCTTCGCGCGGACCCAGTTCCTGCCCCGCTTCGAGCAAGGCAGCGGCGGCACGAGGATCCTGCTCCAGCAGGCGTTCGGCCGAGTCACTCCGTTCTCGGGCCACGAGTTCATGATCACCTTGGGCCGCTTCGACTCCGTCTTCGGCATTGAGTACCTGGAGAACGAGTCCCCGCTGCGTACGGGCATTACTCCGTCCCTGATTGCGCGCTACACCACGGGGCCTCAGCTCGGAGTGAAGGCCCTCTACCGGCGGCAGCTTCCGCCGCTGTCCTCGGCGGTGTCCTTGAACGTGGCGGTGACCAACGGCAGCAGCCGGGTGGACAGCCTCCAGACGCCGGACCTCAGCCTGACGGGGCTGCCCTTCGTGAGCGCGCGGCTGGGCTACGAGCTGCAGCTCCTGCGGCTGCAGGTGAAGCTGGGCGCGAGCGGACAGACCGGGGCGCGCAACGATCAGAACGACTCGCGCGTGCACCAGACGCAGCTCGGGGCGGACGCGAGGCTCACCGCCGGATGGTTCAGCCTCTCGGGCGAGTACGTGCGCGCACGCGATGGCGCGGGCACGGCGCCCGGCAAGCACACCGGCCTGGGGGACTACTTCTACGCCTCGGGCTTCGCGATGGATGGCCTCTACGAGACGCTGGCGCTCGCGGTGCCGGTGGAGGCCGAGGCCCTGCGCACGGCCACCGTGTATGGCCGATACGATCGGCGCGCGGCCGAGTTCCACGGCTTCGGGGGCATCCTGACGTCGCGCTACACGGTGGGCACGCGGCTGGATTTCTGGAGCGTGCTCGCGCTCAAGGCCGAGTACCTCTTCAACCGCGAGAACGCGGGCGCGCCCCGGGTGGACAACGACGTGTTCGCCGCCTCGGCCGTCTACGTCTTCTGAGCCCCTTTCCTGGACTGGATCCTCCATGCTCTCGCGTCTCCGAGCCCCGCTGGCACTGCCCGTCGCGCTCCTGCTCGCCTTCCCGGCCTGGTCCGCCGCGCCTTCGGACAGAGACTCGCTGGAGACGGAGCTGCCCATGCCTCCCCCACCTCCGGGCTACTGGCTGATCCCCATTCCGCACGAGGAGGTGCGCCGCCCCAAGGTGAGCGCCACCGGCACCATCAAGGGCACGGTGCAGGGAGAAGCTTCCGGGGCCGCGGGCGCGGTGGTGTGGCTGACTCGCGCGGTGGGCACCACGCCGAAGCCCAGGCCCGCGCCACGCCAGGTCATCCTCCAGAGAGGCAAGCGCTTCTTGCCACACGTGCTGGTGGTGCCCGAGGGAACCGAGGTGGCCTTCCTGAACGAGGACCAGATGTTCCACAACGTCTTCTCGCTCAGCAGACCCAACGAGTTCGACCTGGGGCTCTATGAGAAGGGCGTAGCGCGCAACAAGGTCTTCACCGAGCCCGGCCCGGTGCGGCTGCTCTGCAACATCCACGCGTCCATGTCCGCCTTCGTCTACGTGGTGGACTCGCCCTGGTACGCCCAGGCGGACGAGCGGGGCCACTTCGAGCTGCGCGGAGTGCCTCCGGGCGAGTACGTGCTGCACGCCTGGCACGAGACCTCCGCGAAGCCGAGCACCCAGCCCGTCACCATGAGCGAGGGGCTGGTCTCCGTGGCCGCCACCGTCACCAACGACGCCGAGCGCACTGCCTTCGTCCCGGACAAGGCAGGCCACCCGCGCCAGACGCAGCTCGGGTATTGATCCCACCCATGAGCGAGAACGCATCCTGGCAGCCCTTCGAAGGTGGCAGCACCCTGGGCCTGCCGGGCTCTCAGGGCGGAACGATCACCTGGGACGAGCAGTACGCCGGACAGCTGCGGCTGACGCTGGAGCAGGACGAGAGCCGCTCCTTCTACGCCATCACCTGCGGCATCGCCGGGTGGCTCGTCCACTCCCGGTTCTTCGGCAGTGCCAGCGAGGCGTTCGCCGCGTTCGATGAGATGCGGCCCGCCTTGGTGGAGCTGGCGTCCCAGCTCCCGGAGGGCGGACCTCGAAGCATCCCGGACGCGGCGCGCAAGGGAGGCCCCCTGCTGGCGGCCTTCCTCGGGCGCTTCCCGTAACCCGCTGGCTCAGTAGACGACGAGCGGGTGCGGGATGAAGTAGCTGACGATGCTCAGCACGGGGATGTGCGCACTCTCGTCTTCCTCGTCCACGGAGCCAGAGGTGGTCCGCATCCCATCGAACCGCGCGAGGATCACGAAGTCCCGGCCCGGCGTGAGGAACGGATCCGGCTTGGCCAGCCGCCCGAGCGCCTCGCGCCCGGTATCAGTGGAGACGTTGTCGTAGTGCGGAACCGTGATCGTGCGGCGCGTGGTCTCTCCCTTCGAGAGCGAGCCTTCCACGTTGCCATTGCCCAGCGGCGTCTCCCCGCCCAGGTTGCCCGAGGTGGTGGACACGGTGTCCTTCCGGCGCGTCACGCTCACCTGCCGCTCGCTGGCGACCGAGCCCAGGCCCTGCTCGACGAGCCACACGGTGGGCTTGTCCCCCTCGCTCCGCACGTCGCCCACCTGGGCCCGGACGAGGATGTAGCGCCCCTTGTACGTGTCCGGCTGGGCCATCGCCGCGGAGAGCGAGAAGATGGGCAGCCGCTGCTCGTTCAACATCCGGAGGTCTCCCTCCACGCTGCCGCCTCGCTGGGCCACCACCTTGGCCAGCAGCGCGGCGCCCTCGGGGCGGGTGCGGAGCTCGTGCTGCCACGCGCTGCTCATCAGCGCCTGGAGCTGGGTGAAGGGGGTGCCCTCGACGCAGGCCTTCAGCGCCGCCCACGCCTCATCGTGGGAGATGGGCAGGTAACGCCGCGCCTGCCGCTCGCACGCCCCGGGGTTCGAGAACTGGGACGTGAAGGTCCGCGGATCAAATGGGTCAGGAGGAAGCTCGGTGGCCGCCTGGCCGCCGGACGGAGGGGTGTCCCGCGCGTCCTCCTCGGTGGCGCGAGTAGGGGTGGCCGCGCATCCCACCACCGTCAGCGCGCAGAGCAGGACCCAGGCGTGATGCGACACAGGCTTCTTCGAAAGGTTCAAGGAGTCTCGTTGCATGGACGTCATTTCCCGTGCGTTACAGGGAGGCCGAGCCATGGCCCGGGCGCGGTTCGGACTTGTCGGACTTCTGAGTGGGCACTGTCGCCTTCACGGTGGCCGCCATCTGGGTCTCCTGCAACACGCCCGAGATGGCGCGGTAGCAGGCTCGGGCCGCCGGGGAGAAGCGCCCCTTGGCGTCGACGATCGCGACGGTGCCCTCCAGATCGCAGCGCTCGGCGGCGGCGGCGTACTTCTTCTCGCAGGTGGCGGCCAGGTTGCCCCCGTCGCCCTTGGCCTCCTCCGAGCGGGGACGCGCCGCCTCCGCGCACAACGTGCGGCCCAGCTGCTGGATGGTGCGCACGTTGCTGGTGGCCTGCTCCTTGTTGGGCTGGGAGGGCGTCAGCTCGGCCTCGAAGACGCACTCCTTGCCGGAGCGCAGCGTGTCCGCGGTGCAGGACCACGCGGTGGGCGAGTCATCCGCCATGGGAGGCGACTCGAGGGACTGGGGGGAGGAGGCCGGCGAGCCATCATTCGGCCCCGCGCCCAGGAGGAGAGAGAGGAACACGACGGTGATCATGGCCCCACAGCGTAGGCCCAGCCCGGCCCGCGCTCAATCGGCCCCCGGCTCGAATGTCTTCCCCTCATCTCGCAGGTTTACTCACACTCTCCCTTTTCCAGCAGCACAGCAGGCGGGCAAGCAATGCGCAGGGCAGGCATGCAAGCTCCGTGGAGCCCTGCGCCAATCGCTTGCTTCCGAGAAAGCCAGCACCACCGTTGGAGGCATGAACCTTCTCGTCATCCTACTGGTACTGGCGCTGATCTTTGGTGGAGTGGGACTCGCTGTGGAGGGGCTGAAGTGGATGCTGATCATCTCAGCCGTGCTCTTCGTCGCGAGCCTTGCAAGCGGCGCGATGTCGCGCGGCCGCCTGCGCGCATGACGCCTCGCTGATTCGAGGCGGATTCACGTTCTGGCCTGAGGGAGGGTCAAGGAGGAGGAGCGAGCGCCCCTCGCTCCTTGGCCCTCGTCATCACTGCACCAGCGACGCCCTGCCCACGGGGAACACCGGACAACTGAGGGTAAAAGCCGCTTTCATGGGAAGCCTCCTGGATTCGCACTGGGAGCGTACCGGCACCTACTCGCAGCGCCACCTTGAGCTCCAAGGAAAGGAGATGTAGGAGCCGCTCCGCAGGCAGGCAGCAAGGAAGGATCTCATCACGAATCCACTCCTCCTACCTGCCAAGGCTATAGTCCGAGCCCACCGGAGGAGAGATGCGTCCGTCCAGAATGATGCGCGTGGTGGGGTTCAACGTCGACCGGGTGGTGTCGGAAACCGCCATGGATCCCGAGATCCTGCGCCTGGATAATTTCGGTACGGATCTGCCTCCGCCGCCCGAGGCCGTCGCGGCGACCCGGGAGTCCGTGGGAACGGCCGAGGCCAACAGCTACACGCCCTTCACCGGCGCTGGCAGCCTGCGTCAAGCGGTGGCCCAGCGCCTCAAGCGCCAGTGCAACCTCTCCTATGATCCGGATCGGCAGATCGTCATCACGGCGGGTGGCACGCAGGGGTTGATCTCGGCGCTGCTGGCCATCATCGAGCCCGGCGACGAGGTGCTGCTCACGGACCCGACGTACGCGGGGATGATCCACCGCGTCACCTTCGCGGGTGGCGTGCCCATGTTCGTGCCGATGAAGGTGGTGGATCGCAAGTGGCGGCTGGACCTGGACATGCTGCGCGCCATGGTCACCAGCCGCACCCGGGCGATGGTGCTCTCCAACCCGAACATGCCCGCGGGCCATGTGTTCACCGAGACCGAGTGGATGGCCATCCGCGAGCTGTGCGTCACGCGCAACCTCTGGCTGCTGTACGACGCCGCGCTGGAGAACGTGCTCTATGACGGGCTGCCCCTGCGCCACCCGGCCACGCTGACGGGCATGCCGGAGCGCACGCTGATCGTCGGCTCGATCTCCAAGGAGTACCGGATGATCGGCTGGCGCATCGGCTGGATCGCCGGCCCGCCGAAGGTGATGGCGGACGTCTTCTACACGCACAGCTACCTGGTGATCGCTCCGCCGGGCATCGCCCAGAAGGGCGCCGAGGTGGCGCTGCGCTCGGAGGATGCGGGCGTGCCAGCGGCGCTGGCCGAGTGGAAGGCCCGGCGCGACCTGGTGCTCCAGCAGCTCGAGGGCCTGCCGGTGATCATCCCCGAGGGCGGCTGGAGCATGCTGATGGACGCGCACGCGCTGGGCTACAGCGCCACGGACGCGGCCTCCATCCTGATGTCACAGGCGAAGGTGGCGGCCACGCCGATGACGAACTGGGGCTCGTCGGTGGCGGAGCGCTACATCCGCCTCGTGTTCAGCTACGAGCCCCAGGACCGGCTCAAGCAACTGCGCGAGCGGCTGCGGAAGACGTCGCTACTTCCATAGCTTGTCGTACCACTTCGAGTCCGAGCCCTTCGGCGCGTCGGCCCCCATCTTCTCGCGGATGGTGGACAGATCCCACCCGGTGAGCTCGGCCAGAGTCTTCGCCTCCTGGGTGTGGCGCTGGTCGAGCTGCTGCCGGTACGTCGCCGCCTCCTCGCACTGGCTGTCGCCGGTCCACGGGTAGCGGAGGATGTAGCGGCCCTGGAAGTTCTCGCGGTCGCCCGTCTCCTGGAAGACGAGATCCTCGGGGAAGTGCTCGCTGTCGTAGCGCACGTGCAGGCGCGTGAGGACCACGGGCGAAGCGCCTCCGTAGCGCCCACGCTGGGGCGACTGCTGCCCGGCGTCCATCCAGAAGACGCCGAGCTGGCGCAGCTCCTCGGGGCTGAGCGGGTCGGCGGCGCACGGATCGCACCAGCCCATGTCCCAGAAATACTCGGTGAGCAGAGCGCGGCGGCCCTGCTGCTCGTGGGCCTTGTTGAAGGTGGCCTTGTAGAAGGAGCCGAACTCGTTCTTCACGAAGAGGGGCACCTCCACGTTGGAGGGCATCTTCACGGTCTTGTAGTTGGTGGACTCGACGCGGCCCTTGCGGGTGAGCGTGTAGATGACCAGGTCCTGCGGCCCGTCGGCGTTGGCCATGCCGAGGCGGATGGGGAGCATGAACTTCTGGGACTCGTAGGCCATCTGCAGCGGGCGCAGGTAGGTGAAGCCGGCGGCCTTCTGGTTCTCGAGGTTCACCTTGGCCACGAAGAACTTCATGTCCTGCTTGATGTAGGGCTGCAGGGCGGCGGCCGAGCGCGGAGGGATCCGGTAGCCGCTCTCGCGCAGCCAGGTCTCCAGGCCATCGGACTGCTTGGCGGAGAGGATGACGATGTCGTACTCGCCGATGGTGTACTGGGCCTCGATCTTCACGCCGAGGGCCCGGGAGCGCTCGGCGCTCAGGCCCGCGGGCGCGGCGGCGCTGGGCGCCATCATCTTCTTCTCCATCTTCCTCATCACATACCGCTCGCAGGGATCCGCATCGTGGTACTCGACGAGGCGGGGCGAGGAGTAGGCATCGAGCCGCTCGATGTACTTGCGCTCGCCCACGTGGATCTGCTCGCGGGTGAGCACGGCGGGCACGGGGACGACGACGGCGAAGTCGGAGAGCTCGCCCTTGTAGTCGTTGGACATGGTGACGACGGTGCGCTCCCCGTCGCGCACGAGGACCACCTGACTGGCCTGATTGAAGAGCTGGGCGTCGGCCTTGGCGACGTAGAAGCCGCAGAAGGCGTGAGCGGCGCGAGGGACGGCCAGGAGCGCGAGCGCGCTCAAAGCGACGGCAAGGGTACGGACGGTTGCGAGCATTCGGGTTTCCTCTCAGCGGGCCAGTGGTAGCGGTCCGCGGGCAGGAGTCGGTCGATCAGCGGGACAGCAGTGGACAGGAGGAGCAGCGCCCAGATGAGGGCGTTGTACCACCAGAAGGCGTGCTGCAGGACGAAGGCGAGCCCGGCCACGGCGACGGCCAGGGCGATGCGCGCCGAGCGGCGATCCGGGGTGGTCTTCGGATCCGAGATCATGAAGAAGGTGAAGAGGATCAGGCTGCCGACGTTGAGCTGATGGAGCAGCACGTCGGGGCGCTGGCCGAGGTAGAGAACCCGGGCTGTCTTGAGGGCCACCCAGCTCGCGAGGAAGGCGAGGCTCACGTCGGAGCGGAAGGCGCGGTGCGCGACGGAGAGGCCGAAGATTCCGAACCAGGCGATGAGCCCGGCGCTCTCGCCCCACTGGCTTGGCGAGCTCCAGGCGTGGGGCGTGAGGAAGAGGCAGGCGGCGAGCCCGAGGTTGGTGGGGTTGAAGACGTGCTTGCCGCGCACGCGGATGACGAACTTGCTGGCAATGGCGATGAAGGCGGCGAGCGGCGGCACCCAGAGGACATCGCTGCGCAGCAGCAGGGAGAGCCCCAGGGCGCTGATGATGGCGGAGCGGTAGCCGGCATCCGGGACGCGGTAGAGCCGAGTCATGGCCCACTGCGTTACGCACGCGGTGGCGAGGATGACGGGCGGCTGCCACGGGCGCAGTTCGAACTCGAGGAACGTGAGCCCCGCGAGGAGAAAGGACCCCAGGAACGCGATCTGCAAGATGCGCGGATCCTGAGGGAGCGCGGGCAGCCGGACTTCAGGCAGAGCGAGGCGGGCGAGCATCGTGCGGGCCATTAACGCACGACTTCCGCGCCGGGTTTAATTCCCTCCTCAGCTCAGCAGCTTCCCGAAGGGCTCCCGGCTTTCTATCGGCGCGGGAGTGAGATGCGGCTCCTTCTGCCCCACCAGGCCATAGCGTCTGATCTTGCTATAGAAGGTCCCCTTGGCCACCCCCAGGGCCTTGGCGGCCTTGGCCACATTGCCACCGCAGTGCCGCAGGGCGTGCGCGAACGCGTGGCGCTCGAGCTCTTCGATGGAGCGCACCCGCCCCTCCTGCAGCAGGGACTCGGAGGAGTGTGCTGGCCCCAGGTCCCCGTTGTGGCGCTGCAGGGCCCGCTCGACGACCACGGGGGTGCGTAGGATGACGTCCTGATCCTCAGGCAGCAGGCTGGCCGCGCCCTCCAGAAGATTGGCCAGCTCGCGAACGTTGCCTGGCCAGTCATACGCCTCGAGGGCGGTCATGACATGAGGCGCCACCTGGATGGGGCGCCGGTGAAGGCGCGAGGCATAGCGCCGCAGGTGGTGCTCCACCAGCCGTGGAATGTCGCCTCGCCGCTCCCGCAGAGGGGGCAGGCGCAGGTGGACCACCCGCAGACGGTGGAAGAGATCCAGCCGGAAGGTCCCCTCCTCCACCGCGCGCTCCAGATCCCGGTGCGTGGTGGCCACCACGCGCGCCTGGAGGGGAATGTCCCGAGAGCCTCCCAGCCTGTGGAACACGCGCTCCTGCAAGACGCGCAGCAGCTTCACCTGCATCTCCAGCGGCAGATCGCCGATCTCATCCAGCAGCAACGTGCCGCGATCCGCCAGCTCGAACTTGCCGGGGTTGCCCCCGGCCCGCGCCCCCGTGAAGGCGCCGCGCTCATAGCCGAACAGCTCGCTCTCCAGCAGCTCGCGGGGAAAGGCCGCCACGTTGATGCCCACGAAGGGCAACAGGGTGGTGGGCGAGGCGCGGTGGATGGCCTGCGCGAGCAGCTCCTTGCCGGTGCCACTCTCGCCGGTAATGAGGATGGGCACGTCCGAGCGGGCCGCCAGGCGCGCATCCTCCAGGCATGCGAGGAACGCCGGATCCTCTCCCACGAGATCCTCGAAGGTGAAGCGGGCCTGCGAGCTGACGACCTTCTGGGCCAGCCGCTGCGCACTGGCCAGCTCCTGGAGCGTGACGACGACGCCCGCCTCATAGGCCTGGGAGCGCACCAGCAGCTCGCCATGTGCGAACGTGACGATCTCTCCCGTGAGGATCTTGCCGCTGCCCAGCACCTCCGCCAGGGGCGCCAGTGCCGCCAGCTCCGAGAGGCGGCGGCCCAGAGCCTGCTCCTGCTGGACCCGGAGCATCCGCGCGGCGGCCTGGTTGAGGGTGTGGAGGGTGCCGTCCCTGCTCAAGGTGAGCAGCCCGTCCCGGATGGCCGCCAGCGTCACGGCATCGCGCGCCGCCGCCCGGCGCAAGGAGAGGCTGGAGATGGTCCGAGAGATCGCCGCCCCGCAGAGGGAGCCGAAGAGCGCCAACTGCTCCAGATCCCGCTCCGAGAAGGGCCCGTGCCCCCCGGCCAGCTCGAGCACCAGGCACAGGCGCCGCTCCTGGCATGGCAGGGGAATGACGGCGCGCCCACTCCCCGCCTGGCGTTCGAAGGAGCGCGGAAAGGCCAGCCCCCCGCTCTTGTCCGGAACGCGCTGAGGGGCGCTCTGCTGGAGCGCGGCCGCCACCGCTTCGCGCAGCCGCTCCAGCGGCACCTCGGGCGGGAGGACTCCCCGCTGCAGCCACTGCAGGTCTCCCGCGCTGCCGGCCTCCACGAGCCCGACGGCCGCGGCGGGGATCAGCCCCATGGCCAGCTTGGGAATCGCCACCAGCATCTCCTCCAGATCCTCAATGCCAAAGAGCTGCTGGCTGACGACCACCAGCAGGCCCAGGCGCTCGCGCTCCAGGAGCGTGTGCTCCAGCGTCCCGATGAGCGCCTCCTCCGCGAGATGGACCGACTCCAGTGACTCGTCCGCGACCTTCACGAGAGGTGCCGGGACGGGTGTCATCCGCGGCGAGGTGGCTCGGGCCTCTCGCTGGGCCGAGAGGATATCGCGCAGCCTTGCGCGGCTCCCCCGCAACTGCTCCATCACCGAGAAGACATCCGCATCGCCCCTCCACCCGTTCTTGGAAGGGCTGAGGGTCCGGAAGGCCTGGCGCAGCTGCCGCAGATCTCCCACCGTACCGACCTTGAGCAGCAGGGGTTGGGCCCGGACCAGCCAGTGGGCGGGCCCATCCGCCTGGTCCGTCGCCACGGCGTGGGCGTACGTCAAATAGGCCAGGCCGCGCTCCCGGAGCGCCCCCAGCACCTCGAGCCGCTCGATGGCGCGATCCAGGATCGCGCGGAGCGCCACCGGGCCGGGGTGAGCCCGGGCCAGCCCCACCCTTGCTTGCAGCACCTCCCCGCGCGCGGCGAGCAGCCCCGAGCACCCCGGCATGCGCACGGCACGATCGAGCAACGCCAGGGCCTCTTCGGTCTGCTCCGAGGCCAGCAGACACTCCACGGCCACGAGGTGCGCATGGACCGCCAGCGGCGTGCCCTGCGCGTCCCCCGGAAGCTCCTCGATCGCCTCCTGGGCCGCGCGCACGGCGGGGTGTTCCATTCCCTCCAGCAGCAAGGCCTGGGCGTGGAAGGCCAGGCAGAGCGCCCGGACCTCGGGCTGCGACTGGGCGTCCGGCGAGGCCTCCGCCCGCTCCAGCACGCCCTGGGCGCGAGCGGGGAACCCGGCCTCGAGCAGCACCAGGGCCGAGACCAGCTCCACCAGCCCCTCCAGCTCCATGGGAGCCAGGGAGCGGCTCCGCAGCAGGAAAGACTCGGCCTCCGCCCGCTCTCCCAGGAGCGAGGCCAGGAGCGCCACCTCCAGCGCGGCGGTGGCCCGGCCTGCGCCACGGCCCCGCTCAAGGCGCGCGCGCGCCTCTTCCCGCCGAAGCTCCAGGGGAATCTCCCCAGCCAGGGTGGAAAGAACCCAGGGGACCGCTTTGCCAAGATGATTCCGCACCATGCCCCCCTGAACCGGATGGACTCGTGCCCGGGCGAGCGGTGGTGCTCCCGGCACTAATGAAGTGAGCCGGCGAGGTGAAAAAGGATGCAGAAAATCTGCATCGGAACGAGCCGCAGCCTCTGAAAGAGGGCTCAGCCAGGAAAAACCCGAGCGTTCCCAGGGATAGATTTTGTCCTCTCGTGTTCAGGACTTGAACAGCAGCGGACGCCCTGTGTTGTTCGAGCCTTGGGGGCTGAGGGCCCCGGTGCTCGCTCCCGCGGGCCGTTCAAGAGTTGAACTGCGAGGCACTGCCCCGTCCCCCTCCCCTCAGAGGGCTGAGTCCGGGGCCCGAGCCGCCGAAGGGCTGGTCCGGATGTTGCTCAAGGCCAGGACCGAGTGATCGCAGTTCGCTCGCGCCCGGTGTCTGCCTTTGGCCGGACGCTCCGTAGCAGAACCCAGGAGATACAAATGGAAGTCCCCATTCCCTCTCGTCAACGACTCCCCCAGTTATTCGCCCCCATGGCCCTGCTGCTAGCCGCGGCCCTGGTCGTAGTGGGCTGCAGCAGCACGCCCGCGCAACAGGATGACGGCACCGCCACCGCCCAGTTCGCCATCTCCGGCCAGGATCTGCTCCAAAGCCCCACGGGTGGCGCCTCGGTTGATCGCACCCTGTCCGCCATGGCGTTCAGCTACTCGGACGTCAACCAGGTCCGCATCAACATCTGGGAGAAGGGCAAGCCGGACCAGCCGCTCTTCGTCAACTTTGACCTCGGCCAAGATGCTGCGGCCCCCTCCTGGTCGGGCAAGATTCCCTTCCTTCCCAAGAACAAGCCGCTGACCTTCTCCGCGACGGCGTACAAGTCTGGCACCCTGCTCTTCTCGGGCAGCACCGACCAGACCTTGACGGAAAACTTCCAGACGGTCCCCATGGCCCTGGCGCCCGTCAATAACAACGCCACCATCAAGCTGCCCCGCATCCTCAAGGTGCTCGTCCCCAACTCGGTCACCTCCACCCAGAGCGGCAGCGTCAGCTTCGTCGTCGAGGCTACCACCGGTGAGACGCTGACCTATGCCATCACCAAGGCCAGCAACGTTCCTGGCACCTTCGCGCCGGACACCGGCACCATCACCCTGCTGGGCTCCGCCGGAACCTTCGTCAGCCAGTACACCGCGCCCACCGTGACGACGGATACGAACTTTGAATACACCGTTACCGTCACCAGCGCGGCGGGCCACTCTGTCGCCACCACCTTCCAGATCAAGGTCAAGCCCGTCGGTGGCACCGATGGCGGCAAGGACACCAATGTCGTGGTGATCTTCAACCCGGTCATCAACAGCCTGACCGCCCAGCGCGTGCTAGGCACTGGCAACATCATCTGGACGGCGAGTGTGGCGGATGCGGATCTGCCCACCACCCCGCTGACCTACGCTTGGAGCTTTGACCCCGCCAGCACCTACACGCCGGCCCTGGCCTTCACGGGGAACACCAACCCCACCACCCTGCAGAACTACACCACCTCGGTCCAGGGCACGCTGCACCTGGCGGTGACCAACAGCCACGGGGGCACCACCACGGTGAATTATCAGATCATCCCCAACCAGTTCCTCGACAACCCCATCGAGTTCCAGGTCGCCACGGGCCTCAACAGCATCCGGGGTGGCGCGGACCACACCTGCGTCCTCTTCAACAACGGGAATGTCCGCTGCTGGGGCCTCAACGATAAAGGGCAGCTGGGCTATGGCGACCAGATCACCACCGGCGCAGGCAGCACCACCTCCTTCCCCTACCCCTACAGCCGGCCCGACGTGAACATGGTGGGCCAAGGCACCAAGCTCGCCGTGGGTGGCAACCATACCTGCGTCCTCTTCGACTCCGGCTTCGTGCGCTGCTGGGGCCTCAATGACCACGGCCAGCTCGGCTACAAGCTCGGTGTTGCCCCCGTCTCGAACCCCAACCTCTACAACGTGGGTGATGCCGAGCCCGTCTACGGCTACGGCTACGTCAACCTGGGCGGCAACGCGGTGAAGATCACCGCGGGCTTCGAGCACACCTGCGCGCTGATGGACACCGGCAAGGTGCGCTGCTGGGGCCACAACGATAAAGGGCAGCTGGGCTATGGGAACATTTCCGACGTCGGTGACGACGAGGCGCCCTACCAGGCGGGAGACGTCCAGGTCGGTGGCACCGTCCAGGACGTCGTCGCGGGCGGGTACCACACCTGCGCTCTGCTGGACACGGGAGACGTGCGCTGCTGGGGCCTCAACGACAACGGCCAGCTCGGTCTGGGCGTCAACACCCTCTCGGACGGCATCATTGGCGACAACGAGAACCCCTCCGTCAAGCCCGTCGTCAGCCTGGGCGGTACTGTGACGCAGCTTGCCGCCGGCAAGTACCACACCTGCGCGCTGATGAGCACGGGCAACATGCGCTGCTGGGGCAGCAACGCCAACGGCCAGCTCGGTCTGGGCCCCACCTTTCCCTCTAACATCGGGGATAACGAGCAGCCCAACACCGTGCCCACCATCGACGTGGGCAGCAAGGTCCTGCAGATGGCGGCGGACGACGGTCACACCTGCGCGCTCCTGAGCACCGGCGATGTGAAGTGCTGGGGTCTCAACACCAGCGGCCAGCTCGGCCTGGGTAACACCACCAGCTTGAACAAGCCCGACCCCGTCAAGGTGGTGAACCTGGATGGCAACAGTGCCTTCCAGATCACCACGGGCGCCCAGTCCAGCTGCGCCTTGTTGTCGAACGGCAAGGCCCGCTGCTGGGGCCGCAACGCCAACGGCCAGCTCGGCCTGGGTAACACCACGAACGTGGGCACCACCACGTTGGTGACCAACGATGTTCTGCTGACCGCGCCGTAGCCCGCTTCGGTCCTGAGGCGAGGGCTTGAGAGGCCCTCGCCTCATGGCATGTCAGCCCTGTTCTCGAGCTGGGGGTTCCCTCAACAGCTCGGCGAGTTTCTCCAGTGCCAGCCGGGCGCGGGTCTTCACCGTGCCCAGCGGATCTCCCGTACGGTCCGCGATCTCCCGCTGGGACAGGCCCTCGAAGTAGGCCAGCTCCACCACCGTGCGCTGCTCGGGAGGTAGCTCCCTGAGCGCGGCGGCGACCCGGGCCCGGTCCTGCCCCTGCTCGGCCGCATTCGAGGGATCCACTGGCGTGGCGCTCATGGGCGGTGGCTGCTGGGCCGCGTCCTCCGCGGTCCGCGCCACCGTGCCCAGCGCCCGCTTCCGATCGATCGCCCGCGTCCGCGCGATCGTCGTCACCCACGTCTCCACCGCCCCCCGGCTCGGATCGAACTCCCGGGCGCGGCGCCACACCTCCAGGAACGTCTCCTGGAGCACCTCCTCGGCATCCGCCCTGGAGCCGAGCACGCGCAGCACCACCGCCCACGCCCGGCCCGAGCACCGGGTGTAGAGCGCACGCATCGCCGCGCCGCTGCCCAGGGCCACCTGCTGCAAGAGGGCCCGGTCAGCCGCTGGATCGCTCGCTTGTGTAGCGGGGGGATCAGAAGGCGCCATCTGGCTCCCGGATACCGCAACTCCAAGTAGGGCCCCACCTTTTAGCACCGATGCCTGCGCCCTTCTCCAAACCTGGGGCAGCCCGACGGCGCGCCCCGACCGTTCACTCGCAAACGGCCCCATGCACGAAGCCGTTCGGGATCAACGTCCCCGCGTCATGGTCCCCGAAAGACACGAACCCAGCCCCTATAAGGGCCGCCCTGTCCTTATGAGCTCACGAATCGGAAGTGTCGTCATCGAGAGCGTCCGCCCCGAGCTGGGGGCCGGACGCTTCGCCGTGAAACGCATCGCCGGAGAGTCCTGCACCGTCGAGGCGGATCTCTTCAAGGAGGGCCACGACGTCCTCGTCGCCGTCGTCCGCTGGAGGCAGATCAGCCCCGCTGGCCAGGAGACCGAATGGGCCGAGGTGCCCATGAAGTCGCTCGGCAATGATCTCTGGAAGGCCGAGTTCCCGCTCGCGCGCAACGGGCGCTACCAGTACACCGTGGAGGCCTGGCCGGAGCTCTTCGCCACCTGGGCCTCGGAGCTCAAGCGCAAGGTGGATGCGGGCCGGGACGTGCGCAGCGAGCTGCTCGAGGGCGCCGCGCTCCTCGAGGGCGCCGCCGAGCGGGCCCGCCCCTCCAGCGCCGGACACGCCCAGACGCTCTCCGACGCCGCGAAGAAGCTGAAGCAGCCCGCCTCGCCGGAGCTGATCGTCGTCGCGCTGTCACCGGATCTGGCGGTGCTCGCGGGCCGGTACGCGGATCGCTCGCTGGCCACGCAGTATGCGCGCGTGCTGGAGGTCTTCGCCGACCGCGAGCGCGCCACCCACAGCGCCTGGTACGAGTTCTTTCCGCGCTCGGCCGTGCGCGACGGGAAGACGCACGGCACCTTCAAGGACGCCGAGGCGTGGCTGCCGTACATCCAGTCCCTCGGGTTCGACACCCTCTATCTGCCGCCCATCCACCCCATCGGTCGCACGGCGCGCAAGGGCAAGAACAACAGCCTCCGGGCCGAGCCCGATGACGTGGGCAGCCCGTGGGCCATCGGCGCCGCCGAGGGCGGCCACAAGGCGGTGAACCCGGCGCTCGGCACGCTCGAGGACTTCCGCCACTTCTGCAAGGCCGCCGAGCAGCACGGCGCCGAGGTGGCGCTGGATCTGGCCTTCCAGTGCTCGCCGGATCACCCGTACGTGAAGGAGCACCCGGAGTGGTTCCTCCGCCGCCCGGACGGCACCATCAAGACGGCCGAGAACCCGCCCAAGCGCTACGAGGACATCGTCAACTTCGACTGGATGGGCCCCGGCCGCGAGACGCTCTGGCCAGAGCTCGAGTCCGTGGTGCTCCACTGGGTGCAGCAAGGCGTGCGCATCTTCCGCGTGGACAACCCGCACACCAAGCCGCTCCAGTTCTGGGAGTGGCTCATCCGCCGCGTGCAGGACAAGCACCCGGAGGTGCTCTTCCTCTCGGAGGCCTTCACCCGCCCCAAGGTGATGAAGGCCCTGGCGAAGATCGGCTTCACCCAGTCGTACACGTACTTCACCTGGCGCAACTTCAAGCAGGAGCTCCAGGAGTACCTGGAGGAGATCACCCACCCGCCCGTGTCCGACTACTTCCGCGGCAACCTCTGGCCCAACACGCCGGACATCCTCCCGGAGATGCTCCAGCGCAGCGGCCCCGGCGGCTTCCGCCTCCGCGTGGCGCTGGCCGCCACCCTCTCCTCCTCGTACGGCATCTACTCCGGCTACGAGCTGTGCGAGGCCCGCGCCCTGCCCGGCAAGGAGGAGTACCTCGACTCGGAGAAGTACCAGCTCGTCGCGTGGGATCTCGAGCGCCCCGGCCACATCCGCGACTGGATCCGCAAGCTCAACACCGCTCGCAAGCAGCACCGCGCGCTCCAGCTCTACGACAACCTGCGCTTCTACCGCTCGGACAACGAGCACGTCGTGTTCTACGGCAAGCGCTCGCCGGACGGCGCCAGCCAGGTGCTCGTGGCGGTGAGCCTGGATCCCCACTCGCCCCAGGAGGCCCTGCTCCACGTGCCCCTCAAGGAGCTGGGCATCCAGCCCGATGAGACGTACCAGGTGCACGAGTTGATGACGGACGAGCGGCGGCTCTGGCAAGGTCCCACCACCCAGGTCCGCCTTACGCCGGATCAACCCGCGGCCCTCTGGGCGGTGTACCGCTTCCGCCGCAGCGAGCAGGCGTTCGACTACTACGAGTAGACACCCGAGAGGCGTATGGAACAGGACCCGCTTTGGTACAAGAAGGCCCTCATCTACGAGCTCCACATCCGCGCGTTCCATGACTCGAACGCGGATGGCCACGGGGACATCCCTGGACTGATCGAGAAGCTGCCGTACCTGCAGGACCTGGGAGTGGACTGCCTCTGGCTGCTGCCCCACTACCCCTCTCCGCTTCGCGACGACGGCTACGACATCGCGGACTACTACGCGATCCACCCGGACTACGGCACGCTGGCGGACTTCCAGCGCCTGGTGGAGGCCGCCCACGCTCGCGACATCCGCATCATCACCGAGCTGGTCGTCAACCACACCAGCGATCAGCACCCCTGGTTCCAGGAGTCCCGCCGCGATCCGAAGAGCCCCAAGCGCGACTGGTACGTCTGGAGCGACACGGACGACAAGTACAAGGGCACGCGCATCATCTTCCTGGACACCGAGCGCTCCAACTGGACGTGGGATCCGGTGGCCAAGCAGTACTTCTGGCACCGCTTCTTCAGCCACCAGCCGGACCTCAACTACGACAACCCGGAAGTGCAAG
Organism: Hyalangium sp.; assembly: GCF_045802625.1. Classification (NCBI taxonomy): domain Bacteria; kingdom Pseudomonadati; phylum Myxococcota; class Myxococcia; order Myxococcales; family Archangiaceae; genus Hyalangium; species Hyalangium sp. Next base: position 56,796 of record NZ_JBJMQP010000007.1, read on the forward strand.
AGGCCATGCTGGACGTGATGCGCTTCTGGCTGAACATGGGCGTGGACGGGTTCCGCTGCGACGCGGTGCCCTACCTCTTCGAGCGCGAGGGCACCAACTGCGAGAACCTCCCGGAGACGCACGCCTTCCTCAAGCGCCTGCGCAAGACCATCGACACCGAGTACCCGAACAAGATGCTGCTGGCCGAGGCCAACCAGTGGCCCGCGGACGTGCGCGTCTACTTCGGCGACGGTGACGAGTTCCACATGGGCTTCCACTTCCCGGTGATGCCCCGCCTCTTCATGGCCCTGCGCAAGGAGGACCGCACACCCATCGTGGAGATCCTCCAGCAGACGCCAGACATCCCGGACAACTGCCAGTGGGCCATCTTCCTGCGCAACCACGACGAGCTGACGCTGGAGATGGTGACGGACGAGGACCGCGACTACATGTACCGGGAATACGCGATGGACCCCCGGATGCGGATCAACCTCGGCATCCGGCGCCGGCTGGCCCCGCTGATGGACAACGGCCGCCGCCGGATCGAGCTGATGCACAGCCTGCTCTTCACCCTGCCGGGCACGCCCGTCATGTACTACGGCGATGAGATCGGCATGGGGGACAACATCTACCTGGGCGATCGCAACGGCGTGCGCACGCCCATGCAGTGGACGGGCGATCGCAACGCGGGCTTCAGCCGGTCGGACGGCGCGCGGCTGTATGCCCCGGTGATCGCCGATCCGGTGTACGGCTACCAGGCCATCAACGTGGAGGCCCAGGAGCGGCTCAAGACGTCGCTGCTGCACTGGATGAAGCGGCTGATCAAGGTGCGTCAGCGCTACCCCGCCTTCGCGCTGGGAAAGCTGCGCTTCGTCCATCAGGAGAACCACAAGGTGCTGGCCTTCACCCGCGAGTGGGAGGGCCAGACGATCCTGATCCTCTGCAACCTCTCGCGCTACGCGCAGCCGGCCATGTTGGATCTGCGCGAGTGGGAGGGCCAGGTGCCCGTGGAGCTCATGGGCGACACGGTCTTCCCGCGCATCTCATCGCTGCCCTATCAACTCTCGCTGGGCCCCTACATGTTCCTGTGGTTCCGGCTGGAGAAACCCCTTCCCGGGAGGACGATCTCGTGACACCCGTGGATCTCACCAAGCTACCCGACTTCCTCAGACACCAGCGCTGGTTCGCAGGCAAGGCGTCGCCCATCAAATCCGCCTCGGTGGTGGATCACGCGACGATGGACTTCGGCGCGTGCTCGTTCAGTCTCGCCATCGTGGAGGTGCTCTACGAGCTGGGCAAGTCCGAGCGCTACCTGCTGCCCGTCAAGCCCTCCTCGGACGGCACCTCCGGAGGGATCTACGATGCGCTCGAGGACGTGGAGTGTCTGCGCACCCTCTTCCAGCTCATCCGCGAGCAGCGCACTGTCCCCTCCTCTTCCGGCCACATCCACGGCGAGTGGCTGAGCACCCCGGAGGGGCACCTCTCCCTGCCCGATCCGCTGCCAGTGCGCCGGCTCATGGTGGAGCAGAGCAACACCTCGGTCGTCTTCGGCGAGAAGGTGATCCTCAAGATCATCCGCAAGCTGGAGGGAGGAGTGAACCCGGAGCACGAGATGGGGCGCTTCCTCGCCACGCGCACCTCCTTCCGGGCCACGCCCACGCTCCTGGGAGCGCTGAGCCTGGAAGGCCCCGCCGGCGCCACCCTGGCCCTGGTGCACCGCTTCGTCCCCAACGCCGAGGACGGCTGGAAGTACACGCTGGATCGCTTCCGCAAGGCCGGCCCCCTGGATCCGGCATTCCTCCGGGAGATGCGCGAGCTGGGGCGAAGCCTGGGCGAGCTACACCGCGCCCTCGCGTCGGATGACACGGATCCCGCCTTCAGTCCGGAGCCGCTGCACCAGGAGGATCTGCAGCGCTGGAGCGCCTCCATCATGGGCGAGCTGGGAGTGACGCTGGCGGACGCGGGGCGGCTGCACGCGGATCTGGAGAAGCAGCGCGAGCGGCTGCTGGAGCACGCACGGCGGCTGGCGCACGTGGCGCCCTCGGGACAGAAGATCCGCATCCACGGCGATCTGCACCTGGGCCAGGTGCTGCGGGCCGAGAGCCAGTGGCTCATCTTCGACTTCGAGGGCGAGCCGTCCCGCTCCTTCACCCAGCGGCGGGAGAAGTACTCGCCGCTGCGGGACGTGGCGGGGATGCTGCGCTCGTTCGACTACGCCGAGGCCACGGTGCTGCTGGAGGGCCTCCCGCCCACGCCCCGCATGGCCCCCTCGCGCGATGCGTTCCTCGATGGCTACCGGGAGTCCACGCGCGGCGCGGCCTTCCTGCCCGGGGACGACGCGACCTTCTGGGGGATGCTGCGCGCGTTCGAATTGGAGAAGCTGCTCTACGAAGTGCGGTATGAGCTTCAGAACCGCCCGGATTGGGTCCGCATCCCCGTCCAGGCCCTCTTGCGGATGGAGGAGCCGACGTGAAGAAGCCCGCAGACCGTCAGCAGATCGACGCGGAGATCCAGCAGGTCATCGAGCTGCGTCACCCGGATCCACACCGGGTGCTCGGTGTCCACCCGGACGGGGACGGGGTGGTGGTGCGCGCCTTCCGCCCGGACGCCGCCGCCATCCACGTGCTCCCCAGCTTCGGGGGGCGCATCGCCATGGAGCACCGCAAGGGCGGCGTCTTCGAGGCGCGGATCAACGGACGCGACCAGGTCTTCACCTACATGATCGAGGTGGAGTACCCAGGCGGCAAGGTCTTCACCCTGAGGGATCCGTACAGCTTCACGCCCACGCTCGGAGAGCTGGACCTGTACTACGCGGGCGAGGGCCGGCACGAGAAGCTCTGGGAGCGCATGGGCGCGCACCTCATCCACCACAACGGGGGGGCAGGCGTGTCCTTCGCGGTGTGGGCGCCCACGGCGGCCGGCGTCTCCGTGGTGGGCGACTTCAACAGCTGGGATGGCCGCCTGCACGCCATGCGGCGCATGGGCGCCTCGGGCATCTGGGAGCTGTTCATCCCCGAGGTCGGCGAGGGCACCCGGTACAAGTTCGAGATCCGCCCCAGCCAAGGCGGCCCGGCGATGCTCAAGGCGGATCCGTTCGCCTTCCGCACCGAGGTGCCACCGGCCACCGCGTCCGTGGTGCATGATCTGCACCGCTTCACCTGGTCGGACGAGAAGTGGCTGACCACGCGCGCCGAGGGCGAGCCCGCGCAGAAGCCCTGGAGCGTGTACGAGGTGCACATGGGCTCGTGGCGCCGCGTGGTGGAGGACGGCGACCGGCCCATGACGTACCGGGAGCTGGCCCCCGCGCTGAGCGACTACGTCAAGCGCATGGGCTTCACGCACGTGGAGTTCCTGCCCGTGTCGGAGCACCCGTATGGGCCCTCGTGGGGCTACCAGGTGGGCAACTACTACGCGCCCACCGCGCGCTACGGGCACCCGGACGACTTCCGCTTCCTGGTGAACCACCTGCACGAGCAGGGCATCGGCGTGATCGTCGACTGGGTGCCGGGCCACTTCCCGAAGGACGCGCACGCGCTGGCGAAGTTCGACGGCACGGCGCTCTACGAGCACGCCGATCCGCGCCAGGGAACGCAGCCGGACTGGGGCACGCTGGTCTTCAACTTCGGCCGCAACGAGGTGCGCAACTTCCTCATCGCCAACGCGCTCTTCTGGATCGAGGAGTACCACATCGACGGCCTGCGCGTGGACGCGGTGGCCTCCATTCTCTACCTCGACTACAGCCGGCGCCCGGGCGAGTGGGTCCCCAACCGCTGGGGCGGCCGCGAGAACGAGGAGGCCATTGCCTTCCTGCGCGAGCTGAACGAGGCGGTCCGCCGCAAGCACCCGGGCGTGGTGATGATCGCCGAGGAGTCCACGGCGTGGCCCAAGGTGAGCCAGCCCGTGAAGGACGGCGGCCTGGGCTTCCACTTCAAGTGGAACATGGGGTGGATGCACGACACGCTGCTGTACTTCTCGAAGGACCCCATCTTCCGCCAGCACCACCACAACAACCTGACGTTCGGCCTGCTCTACGCGTTCAGCGAGAACTTCATGCTGCCGCTGAGCCATGACGAGGTGGTGCACGGCAAGGGCTCGCTGTACGGGAAGCTGCCGGGAGATCCCTGGCAGAAGCGGGCCAACCTGCGCGCGCTGCTGGCGTGGATGTGGGCGCACCCGGGCAAGAAGCTGCTCTTCATGGGCGGCGAGTTCGGTCAGCACTCCGAGTGGAGCAGCGATCGCAGCCTGGACTGGCACCTGCTGGAGGATCCGGGGCACAAGGGCATCCAGAGCATGGTGGCGGACATCAACCGCGTGTACCGGGAGGTGCCCGCGCTGCACGATGCGGACAGCGAGCCCATTGGCTTCCAGTGGCTGCAGCCGGACGCGGCGGCCGACAACGTGTTCGCGTTCATCCGCCGCTCGCGCACCCCCGGGCGGCACGTGGTGTGTGTGGCGAACCTGTCTCCCGTGCCGCGCGACGGCTACCGCGTCGGCTTCCCGCGCGTGGGCCTCTACCAGGAGGTGCTCAACACCGACGCCAGCGAGTACGGCGGCTCGGGCATCGGGAACATGGGGCAGATCCAGACGGAGGCCCACCCCTGGGATGGGCAGGAGGCCTCCGCCGCGCTGAGGCTTCCGCCCCTCTCGGTGCTCTGGTTCATCCCGGGCTGAGCCAGGGGGCTACTCTCCCCTGCGCAGCCGCTCCACGTAGGCGGCCGGGAGCCCCGCGCTCTCGGCGCCACGCACCAGCGCCTCGATGAAGCGGGGGCTGATTGGCCCCTCCTGCGAGGCGCGGCGCGGCGAGGTGGTGAACGCCGTGGCCTCCACCTCCTGGCTGTCCACGCGCACCCGCACCGGGCGCTCGATGCACATCCCCGTCACGAAGCCCTCCTTGTGCTGGATGATGGGCCAGTCCTTGCCCGCAACCTCGAAGAGACGCCCGAACACGCTGCGCCCGGGGGCATCCGCCAGCCCCGCCACGCGCCCGCCCCACCACCGGGACGGGAAGTCGTAGACCAGATCCACCTCCAGCGCCTCGGCCAGCTTCCCCTCCGGCAGTTGGAAGAAGTCGTAGCTGTGCTGGGCGCGCCACTCCTCGAACGCCGCGCGATCGAGGATCGTCGAGTACGCGAAGTAGAGCCGCGAGCCTGCCTGCCCTGCGGCCTCTCGAGCCTTCATCACCTGATCGTAATGCGAGTCCATAAGTCCTCTCTCCCCTGCCTCCAAGAATGAGACGCTGTCCCGCACGCTACCGTGTCATCGCCGCCGATCCCCCTGAAAGCCGGAAGGTCAACAGGGGACCGGTGTTACCCGTTTGAAGGTTTGTGAGCAAACGTGTTACGGGTCAACGGTGGAGTGAGTCACGTCCCGCTGTGAGGATGGGCGCACGCCTCCGGATCCGCATCGAGCGCGTGCGGATCATGTCCCCTCGAGGCGCTCGCAACGTCGGGGCAAAACATGAAGAACTCAGCAACCCGGAGGCCCGCAATGGGCTTCCGAGCCAAGAGCACTTATGTGCTCGGGCTCGTGGGGATGATCTCGCTGATGGCGTGCGGAGGCGCGGAGAACGCGCCGACTCCGCCTGCGAGAGAGAGCGTGCGCGTGGACCTGAAGGCCCACAAGGTGCAGCTCAGCGCGGAGCAGGCCCAGCAGCTCGAGCAGCGTGGCGCCAACATGCAGGTGCTTGGCGACTATGGCTCCTTCAAGGTCGTCCAGGTCGATGACAAGGCGCTGGCGTCCCTGCCCGCGGGTGCGCGGACTCGCGATGACTTCAACCAGATCCTGCTCAACGCGGGCGTGATCGACACCGCGTCCGATCACGGGCAGTCGCTGCGCGGCATGAAGCTGCAGGCCTCCGGCAAGCGCTTCCACATCGTGCAGTTCACAGGCCCCATCAAGCCCGAGTGGGTGAAGGGGCTGCAGGCCACCGGCGTCAAGCTGGTCACGTACCTCCCCAACAACGCCTACCTCGTCTACGGCGACGTGGCCGCGCTGAGCAGCCTCCAGAAGCACGTCACCGCCACCGCGGCCATCCAGTGGGACGGCGCCTACCTGGATGACTACAAGCTCAACCCCGCCATCAGCACCGTCAAGACGCCCACCTACTCCATCCAGCTGATCAAGGATGAGGAGGCCAACGGCCCCACGCTGGAGCTCATCCGCGCCAAGCAGTCGCGCAACGGCCTCATCCGCGAGAAGAACGGCTATGTGAATGTGATGGCGTACCTGACGGTGAAGGATCTCTACGAGATCGCCACCCGTCCGGACGTGCTGTCCATCATGCCGCGCCCCACGCCGAAGAAGCTCGACGAGCGGCAGGACATGATCCTCGCCGGCCAGCTCAACGGCAACGATCCCAAGGGTCCGGGCTACCTGGCGTGGCTGGCGGCCAAGGGCTTCACCCAGGCCCAGTTCACCGCGTCCGGCTTCGGCGTGGACGTGAGCGACAGCGGCATGGACAACGGCACGCAGGCGCCCAACCACTTCGGCCTGTACATGGGCGGTAACGTCGCCGGCACCAGCCGCGTGGTCTACAACCGTCTCGAGGGCTTTGCGAACTCCGGCAGCACCATCCAGGGCTGCGACGGCCACGGCAACCTGAACACGCACATCGTCGCGGGCTACACCAACCTGACGGCGGAGCCGTTCACGGACACCGCGGGCTTCACCCACGGCCTGGGCGTGGCGCCCTTCGTGAAGGTGGGCTCCTCGGTGGTGTTCGACCCGAGCTCCTTCACCAGCCCTGACTATTACGATCTGCAGTCGCGTGCGTACCGCGACGGCATGCGCATCAGCACCAACAGCTGGGGCGCCAACTTCAACGGCTATGACTCGGACGCGCAGGACTACGACTCGCTGGTCCGTGACGCGCAGCAGGATGGCGCCGCGGAGCCCGCCGCAGGCAACCAGGAGATGGTCATCGTCTTCGCGGCCGGCAACGGCGGTCCTGGCGCCAACTCGGTCGGGACGCCTGGCACCGCGAAGAACATCATCACCGTGGGCGCCTCCGAGAACGTCCATCCCTTCGGCGCCGCGGACCTCTGCGGCGTGGAGGACTCCGACGCGGACAGCCTCAATGACATGGCGTTCTTCTCCAGCCGTGGCCCCACCGCGGACGGACGCAAGAAGCCGGACATCGTGGCGCCTGGAACGCATATCTCAGGCGGCGTCGCCCAGGTGGATGGGCAGCGCGACCCCAATCCCGGCAACCCCAACGGCCAGGCGCTCTCGTGCTTCGACGCTGGCGGCGTGTGCGGTGGCCCTGGCATCAACTTCTTCCCGGCGGGACAGCAGTGGTACACGGCCTCCTCCGGTACCAGCCACTCGACACCGGCCGTCGCCGGTGGCACGGCGCTGGTGCGCCAGTACTTCATCAACCAGAACATGGCGCCGCCCAGCGCGGCGATGACCAAGGCGTACCTGATGAACTCGGCCCGCTACATGACGGGCTCGGGCGCCAACGACAACCTCTTCTCCAACAACCAGGGCATGGGCCTGATGGACCTGGGCATGGCCTTCGACGGCACCCCGCGCCTGCTGGATGACCAGACTCCGGAGAGCCTGCTCACGGCCACCGGCGAGACCCGCACCTTCGAGGGTACGATCTCGGACTCGAGCAAGCCCTTCCGCGTCACCCTGGCGTGGACGGACGCTCCGGGCTCCACCACCGGCAGCGCGTGGAAGAACAACCTGGACCTGAGCGTCACGGTCGGCGGCAACACCTACAAGGGCAACGTCTTCACCGGCGGCAACTCGGTCACCGGAGGCATGGAGGACTCCTCCAACAACGTGGAGAGCGTGTTCCTGCCCGCGGGCACCGAGGGCGACTACACCGTCACGGTGACGGCGGCGAACATCAACTCGGATGGCGTGCCGGGCAACAGCTCGGCGCTGGATCAGGACTTCGCCCTGATTGCCTACAACAGTTGCACCACCGCGGCCCCGACGCCCACCGGCGTGAGCGCCGTGGTCAACGGCAACAACCAGATTGACGTGTCGTGGACGACCAACGGCGCCCTCTCGTACAGCATCTACCGCTCCACCACCGCGGGCGGCCCGTACACTCGCGTGGCCAAGGTGACGGCCCCGCCGTACCAGGACAAGGGCGTCTCGGGCGGCACCACCTACTACTACGTGGTTCGCGCGGCGCAGTGCGCCGAGTCTCCGAAGTCCGAGGAGATCTCCGTCACCGCCACCGGCCAGTGCACGCTGCCTCCCACCTTCGCGGGCGTCGCCGCGGTGGACAACGGCGCGGGGTCCACCTGCGCCACCAACGTCAGCTGGCTCGCGGCCAAGCCCATCTGCGGCGGCTCGCTGACCTACTCGGTCTACCGCAGCACCAGCTCGGGCTTCACCCCGTCGGCGGCCAACCGGATCGCCACGGGCCTCACGAGCACCAGCTTCGCGGATGATCTGAACCTGAGCAACGGCACGCCCTACTACTACGTGGTCCGCGCCACCGAGACGAGCAACGCCGTCAACGAGGACAGCAACACCACCCAGAAGTCGGCCGTGCCCACTGGCGTGATCACGCCGGGCGTCAACTACTTCGACGATCTCGACGGCAACCGGCCGGCGGACTCGGATGCGTACTGGACCACGGCCTCGGCCGTGGTCAACCTCGTCAGCGATTGCCACTACCAGTCGGCCACGAACGCGTTCCGCATCGGCGCGGCCAACACCAGCTGCGGCGGTACCTACCCCATCAGCACGCAGGCCACCCTGGCGCTGGGCGGTGACGGCACCATCACTGGCGTCAACGGCTTCGCCATCCCGGCCACCACCCGTGACCCGCAGCTGTCGTTCAACCTCTGGTACGACCTGGAGAACCAGTATGACGGAGCCTGGCTCGTCTACAGCACCACGTCGGCGTCCGGTCCTTGGATCTCGGTGAACGACGCGGCTTCCAGCACGGCGCCGTACATCTCGGCCGGTGGCTACGACAACACCCTCAAGAGCGACTTGACCCAGCGCATCTGGACGAGCCAGAGCACGGGCGGCAACGGCTCGCTGAAGCCGGTCACCGTCAACCTGGCCGCCCTGGCGGGCCAGACGGTGTGGTTCGGCTTCAAGTTCTCCAGCGACAGCACCGTGAGCAAGGAGGGTATCTACCTGGATGACGTCCGCATCAAGGCGGATGCATACGGGAGCTGCTCCACCAACACGCCTCCTCCGGGCCCGGCGGTCGCCTACCGGATCACCGGGCTGCCCAGCGCGGCCCAGGTGAACAAGCCGGCCACGTTCACCGTGACCGCGGTGGATGCCGTGGGCGTCACGGCCACCGGCTACACCGGGAGCGCCTCGTTCACGAGCACGGACGCGGCGGCGGTGCTGCCGCCCAACGCCGCCTTCACCGCGGGCGTGGCGAGCAACGTCTCCATCACGTTCAACACCGCGGGCCCGCAGTCCGTCATCGCGACGGACACGGCGAACGCGGCGATCACGGGCAGCGCCAGCACGGACGTCACCGACGCCGTCGGCCTGGTCTTCACCGTGCAGCCGCCCGCCACGGCCTTGGCCGGAGCCTCCCTCACCCCGGCGGTGAAGGTGGGCCTGGTCGATGCCTCCGGTAACCCTGTCACGAAGGGCAGCTACAACATCACCCTCTCTCTGGCCCCCAACGCGAACGGAGCCACGGCTGGAGGCACCACCACGGTCGCCGCCGTCAACGGCGTGGCCACCTTCAGCGGCGTGTTCGTCGGCAAGGCGGGCACGGGCTACAAGCTGGTCGCCAGCGCCTCGGGGCTCGATAGCGCCACCAGCTCGGCCTTCAACATCACCCCCGCCGCCGCGGCGAAGGTGGCCTTCGTCACCCAGCCGTCCACCGGCATCGCGGGCGCGCCGCTGGCCCCGGCGGTGCAGGTGGCCATCCAGGACGCGTTCGGTAACACCACGAACTCGTCGGCCAACGTCACCGTCTCGATGAACCCCAACGCGGATGGCGCCACGCTGGGTGGCACCACCACGGTGGCCGCCGTCGGTGGCGTGGCCAGCTTCACCAACCTGCTCATCACCAAAGCGGGCGCGGGCTACACGCTGAGCGCCAGATCGGGGACGTTCACTGGCAATAGCAGCAGCCCGTTCGACATCGGCGCGGCCGCTGCGTACCGGGTCATGTTCACCCAGCAGCCGACCGACGTGCTCGCTGGCGTGACCTTCACCCAGCCTGTCCGGGCCACCATCTTCGACAGGTATGGGAACCTGGCGGGGCAGGCCACCAACCCGGTGACGGTGTCGCTGGGCAACAACCCGCCCGGCGCCAAGCTCCGAGGGCTCACCACGGTGAACCCGGTGAATGGCGTGGCCACCTTCAGCAACCTGTCGGTGACCAAGAGCGGCCTCAACTACACCCTGGTGGCGGGCTCGAGCGGCCTGTTCTCGGACAACAGCGTGGGCTTCAACGTGACCGCCAATCCTCACGGCGGCAAGGACATGCTGGTCTTCCGCAAGGATCCGACTGAGTTCGCGGCCAGCGACGCGCTGTCCTCGATCGAGGTGGAGCTACAGGACGCGGACGGCAACGTGCTCACCGACAACAACGATCCGGTGACCTTGAGCCTGGGCGAGAACCCAACGGGGGGCCAGCTGAACGGGACCACCACGGTCTCCGCGATCAACGGCGTGGCGACGTTCACGGGCCTCACCCTGCGCAAGGCCGGCAACGGCTACTCGCTGGTGGCGGCCGCCCAGGGCTTCGAGAATGGCACGAGCGCGGCGTTCAAGGTGACGCCGGGCCCGCTGGCCAGCTTCTCGGTCTCGCTCCCCGCGAGCGTGACGGCCGGTGAGGAGGCCGCGCTCACCGTCACCGCGCTCGACGCTTACGGCAACATGGCGACCTCGTACTCGGGCAAGGTGCAGGTGTCGAGCTCCGACACGACCGCGACGTTCGCTTCCACGGCGACCTTCGTGGAGGGCGTGCTGAGCAACTTCAAGGTGACGTTCAAGGGCTACGGCCTGAGGACGCTCACCTTCGCGGACGCCTCGGACTCCAGCCTGAGCAGCTTCTCGCAGACCAACGTCACCGCCTTCGCGCAGCCCACTGTGTCGGTGATCGATCCTGCGGGTGGCACGGTCGTCTCCGGCACCGTGAACATCACCGCCAAGGGCGCGGTGGCCCCGGGCACCACGCTGACGAAGCTCTCCATCCTCGTGGATGGCTCCGAGATCGCCAGCGGCACGGATGCCACGGTGAACGGCAGTTGGGACAGCAGCAAGGCCCAGGCTGGCTCGCACATCATCACCGCCGTCGTCACCGATGGCGCGGGCAACGTGGTGAGCTCGTCTCCGGTCATCGTCTCCATCGCGCCCGCGGAGGACAGCGGCTGTAGCTGCGGTGCCACCTCGGGCACGGACGCTGGCATCTACCTGGGCCTGCTCCTCCTGGCGCATTACGCGCAGGGCCGGCGCCGCTCGGCGAAACAGGCGGCCTAGCCGGGAATACGGCCCCGGGCGCTTGAAGCGGGCGTCCCGGGGCTGATCGCTTCAAAACCGGACAAGTCGTCCGGAATGCGCCGGCGCGGAGATCTCCCGCCGGCGCATTTCTTTTCCAGCGTTGGAGGTGCCGCCCTCGAATGGGCTAAAGTGGGAAAACCTGTTGGGAGAGACCGCCATGGAGCCGCAGTCCATGAAGTGCCCGTCCTGCGGCAAGCAGATGCCAGGCAACATGGCATTCTGCCCGTGGGATGGGCACGCCCTGGCGCCCGCTCCCAGCTCCGCGCCGCGCCCGGATCCGCTGCTGGAGACGCGCGTCAGCGAGTACGTCATCAAGGAGCGCATTGGCGCCGGCGGCATGGGCATCGTCTACCGGGCCGTGCAGCCGCTGATTGGCAAGCAGGTGGCCATCAAGATCCTGAAGGCGGAGTACGCCGGAGACGCGGATGTGGTTCAGCGGTTGCTGGTGGAGGCGCGCGTGGTGAACGCCATCCAGCACCGCGGCATCATCGACATCTTCGGGTTCGGCCAGCTGGCGGATGGCCGGCCGTACGTGGTGATGGAGCTGCTGCACGGAGTCGCGCTGTCCACGTTCCTCCGCAAGCGCAAGAAGCTCGGCGCGGACGAGGCGGTGGGGATCCTGGATGAGATCCTCTCGGCGCTGGTGGCGGCGCACAAGGAAGGTGTGATCCACCGCGACCTGAAGCCGGGCAACGTGTTCCTCGTGGAGAACGGCGAGGGGGCGCGCTCCGTCAAGCTGCTCGACTTCGGGATCGCCAAGGTGGTGCAGTTCCGCCCGTCCCGGCCGCTGACGGCCCAGGGCAACATCCTGGGCACTCCCGAGTACATGGCGCCCGAGCAGGTGCGCGGAGAGGCCGTGGGCCCCACCACGGATCTCTATGCGGTGGGCATCATCGCGTTCCAGCTGCTCACGGGCCGGCTGCCTTTCACCGGCGAGGCCACGCGGGTGCTCCTGGCGCAGGTGGATGAGAAGCCCCCTGCCCCCTCCAGCCTCGTGCCGGAGGTGCCTCCTGCGCTCGAGAACATCGTGCTCCGGCTGCTCGCCAAGCAGGCCACGAAGCGGTTCCAGTCGGCGGAGGCGGTGCGCAAGGAGCTGGCCGCCCTGGGCGCGAAGCGGCCCCCTACCCCGGAGCCGGAGACCACCTCGGGCAAGACGACGAGCCTCGGGTCCCGCACCATCGAAGTGCCCATGATGGCCGATGCCTCGGACGAGACCGAGCCCGCTCCCATCGAGCCGTTCACGGATGTGACGCTCTCCCGGCCCGCGAAGTCCTACTGGCGCCTCGGGGCCGGGATGGCAGGCCTGGTGCTGGCGACCACGGTCGTGGCCGTCACCGCGCTCCACAAGAAGGCACCGGCTCCGCCGAAGGTGGCCGAGGCCCCCGCGCCGAGCGCCCCCACCCCTGCCTCCGCTCCCGCTCCTCAGGCCCCGAGCCCCCTCCCACCGCCGACGATGGCGCCCGAGGCTCCATCGGTTCCTCCCACGGCGGTGGCCTCTGCCGCGCCCGAGAAAGCTCCGAAGCCGCCGGCTGTGGAGACTCCCAAGCCGAAGAAGATCGTGAAGGCCGTGGCCGCCAAGCCTCCACGTGAGGTGGCGCCCAAGACCCCTGCCCATCCGGCGCCCGAGGCCACCCCCGCCGCTGCCACCCTCACCAGCTCGGGCAGCCACACCGACTCGAAGAGCCTGCTGGCGCGCATCTCGGATGCCGAGTCGCGGATGCTCAAGGTGAACCCGCTGATCTGCACGAACTCGTCTCCGGCGTTCGCGGCGCTGAAGGATCTCGAGAAGCAGATCCACGACGCCACCACGGAGGATCAGCGCACGAAGCTGGCGGGCCTGCTGGCCGCGTGGGAGCAGAAGTTCCTGCCCAAGCCCTGAGCGTTGGGCCCGCTCAGCGAGACTTCTTGGAGGAGGGGCCCGGCTCGTCTCGGAACGCGCCGAGCACTCCGCCCACGTCCAGCCGTGCCGTCTTGATGAACAGGCGGATGGCCTTCTCCACGTGCTCGGACAGGGTGGCCATCTTCTCCAGCCGCTGGAGCCGCTCGGAGGCCACCTCACCGGCCTCCTGCGCCAGCCGCCGCGCCTCCGAGAGATCCGCGCGGATGCGTGACACGAAGCCCGCCTCGCGCTCCTCGATGACGTGCGTCACCATGCGGACCAGATCCGTCTCCGCCGCGTAGCGCCAGACGGTGTCCTGGGGCTGCCGCACGCGCTGCACCACGCCCCAGCGCTCCAGATCTCTCAAGAGCATGGACACGCCGCCCTTGGACAGATCCAGCTCGCGCTCGATCTCCCCGGCCGTGAGCGGCTCGCCTCGCAGGTACAGCAGGGCCCAGACTCGCCCCTGGTTGCGCTTGAACCCCCAGAACTCGATGACGTTGCCCACGGCCTCCACGGCCATGGCCTCCCAGGGCGCCAGCGCGCCGGGGGCCGTGAGCGGCTCCGTGCCGGGCGGAGTCACGCCACCTGTCCAGAGATAGCCCTTCATGCGACCTTGCTCCGGACCTGCTCGGTGATGCCGGCGGACAGCTTGCGCGCCCAGCTCACCAGCTCCTGGCCGCCCGCCGAGCTCGAGAAGGGTCCGAGCCGATCCAGCGCCGCCTCGAGCTCCGAGTTCAGCCGATCCAGGGACATGTCCACCGCGCCCGTGGCGATGATCCCGGCGCCCAGCTCCTGAGCGCGCTCGGTGGAGATGCTGGAGAAGGCCCAGGCATCGCGCAGCTTGCGGCGCAGCGCCTCGTCCTTGGCGAGGGCCAGGAGGATGGGCATGGAGGGCGTGCGCGAGTGCAGATCCGCGTACTGCGGCTTGCCCACGTCGGTGCCGAGGATGTCGCGGATGTCGTCGGCGATCTGGAAGGCGACGCCCAGGTGGCGGCCGAAGCCGTCGAAGCGCTGCGCGGCCTCCGGGTTGTTGGCGATCAGGGCGGCGGCCCGGCCGCACCAGCCGAAGAGCGAGCCCGTCTTGCCCTCGGCGATGTAGCGCAGCTGCGGCATGGGCAGATCCATCACCCCGCGCGCCTCCACCTCGGCGATGGCCGCGCGAGTCATCTCGGAGACCACGGCCAGGGCGCTCTCGGCGACGCGGGCGTCGAGCTGCACCAGCCGCAGCAGCGTGGTGGACAGGATGAGGTCGCCGCTCATCACCGCGACGATGTTGCCCCAGCGAGCGTTCACCGTGGGCCGGCCGCGGCGGAACATGCCCGCGTCCACCACGTCATCATGCAGGAGGCTGGCGGAGTGGATGAGCTCGGCGGAGACGGCGCACTCCACGAGCTTCTCGCCGGGCACGCCCACCGCATCTCCGAAGAGGCGCACGAGCATGGGGCGCGCGCGCTTGCCGCCACCGCCCAGCACCAGGTGGCGAGCGGCCTCCATGAGGGTGTCCCCCTTCACGCCCGGCCCAGCGTCCCCGTCCACCAGCGCGCCGCCAATGCGCTGCTCCACCACCCCGAGAAAGTCCGACAGCTCGCGAGCCAGTTCCATGAGAGACCTCTTTCCTCGGACGTTCATATAGTTCAAGACCGCGTGAACCGCACTCGGAAACCTCTCAGGGCCTCACGGCGCTCATCAGAGGAACTACCTGGGGGATGAGGGATGAGTGACGTCGGTGTAGGAGCACTCAAGTCGGCTGCTCTCCAGCCGTCCTACCGCACTGCGTCGAAAACCGGATTGAGTCGCCGTGCGGCCCGTGCGACAGAGGACGGGCTCCCTCCTCCCCCCGAGTCACGTGTCTATCGCCGCACCGCGTCGCCCCTTCCTGCGTAGCGTCGCCTCGCTCGCCAACGCCATTCCGCTGTTCCGCCCGGGCAGCTCCTTGCCGGGCGCCAACGCCCCGCTGAGCAGCGCCCCGCCGCTGGATGCGGCCTCCCCGGCCCCTACGCGCACGAAGCCCTGGCTGCGCCTGTCGCTGAAGGCCTCCGTCACCGAGGGGATGTTCGCGGAGGTGTTCACCGCGTGCGCGGGCGCTACGGTGCTCACCGCCTGGGCCATCGCGCTGAAGCTGGGGCCGTTCCTCGTGGGCGTGATGACGTCCATGTCCTTCTTCGCCCAGTTCGTGCAGTTCCCGGCGGCGTGGCTCACCTCCACCTTCGGCCACCGGCGCGTGGCGCTCACCGCGGTGTGTATGTCCCGGCTGGTGATGCTGCCGCTGTGCCTGGTGCCCTGGCTGCCGCTGGGCCTGCCGGGACAGCAGCGCCTGCTGGTGGGGATCGCCGCCGCCTCGGCCGTGCTGGGGGTGGTGGGCAACAACGCCTGGGTGGCGTGGATGGGCGAGCTCGTCCCGCGTCCGCTCCGAGGCCGCTTCTTCGGCCGGCGCACCGCGATGTGCACCATCGCCGGCACGCTGGCGGCGCTGGCGGCGGGCTTCTTCCTGGATCAGACCCGGCAGCTTGGCGCGGTGAGCGCGGCGCTGCCGGTGCTCGCGGCGCTGGCGTGCATGGTGGGCATCGTCACCACGTCCCTGATGGCCCGGCAGCATGATCCGGCGCCGGGGGGCTCGAAGATCCAGCTGGACTTCCAGGCGGCCCAGGTGCCGCTGAGGGATCCTCACGCGCGCCGGATGCTGCTCTACCAGGTGGCGTGGAACGCGGGCGTGGGGTTCTCGGCGCCCTACTTCTCGCTGCACATGCTCCAGAACCTGAAGATGACGTTCGTCGTCATGGCGCTGTACTCCGCGGCCGTGGCGGCGGTGCGCGTGCTGCTGGCGCCCGTGTGGGGGCGGCTCATCGATCGGGTGGGCGCGCAGCCGGTGGTGCTGGCGTGCTCGCTGGGGATTGCGTTGATCCCGCTGATCTGGCTGTTCCCCACGGCGGACATGCTGTGGCCGCTGATGTTCGATGTGCTCATGGCGGGCGCGCTCTGGAGCGGCCATGGGCTCGCGGTGTTCGCGCTGCCGCTGGCGGTGGCGCCTCGTCAGGGCCGGCCCTTCTACCTGGCGGCCTTCTCCACCGCGGGAGGCCTGGCCTACGCCGCGGCGTCCGCGCTGGGAGGAGGCCTCGCGAGCCTCCTGCCCACCCACTTCACCCTGGGCAGCCACGCGTACGTGAACCTCCAGGTGCTCTTCGCGCTCTCGGCGGTGGTCCGGCTGGGCGCGGCCTTCCTCGCCACCCGCATCATCGAGCCGGATGCCCGCCCGGCCCGCTCGCTGGGCGCGCTCGTGGAGCTGCTGTGGCCGCGCTCCCGGCCCGAGCCCGAGCCGGTGCTCGTCGAGATCCACACGAGCAGCGGCAAATCCTGAGTTGCCGCCAGGCCTCCTGCCCTGCTGGGAGGCTCAGAGGCGGTAGCCGCGGACCACCTGGGAGACGCGCTCCGAGAGCGCCTGGAGCGAGTCCACCGAGGCCGTGGTGGAGGTGATGCGCTCCAGGGTGTCGTTCATCAGCGCGTTCAGCTCGTTCACGGCGGTGGAGATCTGCTGGATGCCGTTGGTCTGCTGGCTGACGGTGCTGGCGATCTGCCGGACGGAGGCGGAGCTGTCCCGGACGATGTTGGACAGGGCCTGCAGGTTGTCTCCGGACTGCCGGATCTGCGAGAGCCCCTCCTCCATGCGGTGGGTGCCCTCCTCGGTGATGCGCACGGTGGTGACGATCGCCTCGCTGACATCCGCGAGCAGATCGCGCACCTGCGAGGTGGCCCGGATGGACTGATCCGCCAGCGCGCGGATCTCTCGGGCCACCACGGCGAAGCCCTTGCCGTGCTCGCCGCTGCGCACCGCCTCGATGGCGGCGTTGAGCGCCAGCATGTGGGACTGGTCCGCCAGATCCTTCACCGTCTGCGTAATCCCGCCGATCTGCCGGGTGCGCTCGCCCAGCGAGGTGATCTGCGCGGCGATCTGCTTCACCTGATCGAGCATCTCCACCAGCCCGTTGATGCTCTCGCCGATGGCGGCGCTGCCCGTCTTCCCCAGCTCGTCGGCCCGGGCGGCCACCTTGAGCACGGACTCGGCCGTCTGGCTGGCATCGCTGGAGGTGCGGTGGAGCTCCTGCGCCGTGGCCTGGGTCTCGTGCAGGGAGCTGGCGTACCGGCTCGCCATCTTGTTCTGGTCGCTGGCGGAGTGGCTGAGCACTCGCACGGACTGGGTCATCAGCTCCGAGGAGAACTGGAGCTCGTGCAGCACCTCCTTGAGCCGGTTCACCATGGAGGCGAAGGCCTGGGACAGCTGCCCCACCTCGTCCTCGGAGTCCACGCGGATGGACTCGCGCAGATCGCCCTGATCGGCGATGCGGCGGGCCACCGCCGTGAGCCGCAGCAAGGGCGCCACCAGCCGCCGGCTGAAGAGATAGGCCACGAGGCTGAAGCCCAGCAGGGCCAGCAGGAGCACCGTCGCGAAGCGCAGGGTCAGCGTCTGGAGCTTGGCGCGCACGGAGGAGCGGTCGAACCCCACGTGGACCTGGCCGAGCAATCCATCGCGCACCAGAGCGCGCAGCGAGAGGATATGGGCATCCTGGAGCGGGAAGGTGTTCGACTCGTCTTGCGTGAGGAGCTGGCGGTACTGCTCCTGGAGTGCCGTCGCCATCTTCCCCGAGACGGCGACAAGCTCTCCCTGCGGGCCCACCACCGCGATGTAAGCGACGTTGGACTTGGCGGTGACCTCATCGATGGCCGTCTGGACCGCCTGGGTCTGGTTGGCGGCCAGCGGCCCCGAGAGCGTGGAGGCGAGCGCGGAGGGCAGCGCCGAGCCGATCTCCTCGGTCTGCGCGTCGAAGCCGGCCTGCATGCCCGGGAGGAGATAGCCGAACGTGAGGAGCCAGGAGAGAGCCGCCACACCCAGCGGTCCCAGACTGAGCTTCTGTGAGAGGGAAATGCGCATCGATGGGGGATTGTGAGAGCGGGGAGGAAGACAATGCAATCACTCTGCTCGTCACCGCTCTGCCAGGGGACTTAGCAGGTCCTATGCGGACTCGGAACGCAGCACGGCGGAAAACTCTACTGAAGCTGCCTGGCGTGATCAGCCGGATGTCCGGCCGCGAGGCAGGCGGGCAGCACTCCGCCCGGCTCACGGCCCGTTGGCCCCACGCGCCGTGTCGCGGGCCATGAAGTCCCAGGCCTCCAGCCGGCGATCCAGCGCGGTGAGCGCCCACAGGTCCGCCGTGTTGTCCGGATCCAGCGCCTCCAGCGCGCGCCGGAGCGGCTCGCGGGCCAGCACCACGCCCCATTCCGAGAGCACCCGCAGCGCCATGATCGACGAGCGCTCCGCCAGCAACCCGAGCAGCGTGGACACGACCCGCTCGCTCCGCTCGGCGGACAGCCGCTGCACCGCCTCGTGGCGCTCCTCGGGGGTGGAGCCTGGATCCGCCAGCACTCCCGCCAGCGCCTGGAAGCGCTCCTCGTCCAGCACCTCCCGAGGCCCGCTCTTCAGCCAGCGCTCCAGCGTGACGCTAGTGCCTCCGAACGAGACGCACTCGCGGCCCACGCCGTCGTCTCCAAACACGCCCAGGATGCGCTCGGGGCTCGGCGCTCCACCTTCGAGCAGCCCCTGCGCGCGCTCGGAGAGCCCGGAGGAGTCGCCGATCAGATGGACCCGGACGACCGAGGCCTCCGCCTCCGGGCTCTGCTCGGGGCTGACCCGGCCCCACTTGAGGAACACCTCGGCCAGCCCACGCTCGAGCACATACCAGCGATACTCCAGCCAGACGGCGCTGGGACGGCGCGCGAAGCGTGGATCCGCGGGCTCGTAGAGGCGCGTGGCGCCCTCGGCCACACCGGCGAAGCAGCGGTCCACGAGGGCCTGGGCGTCCTTGAGTCGCATGGGCGGAGCGAGGCTCTGTCATCGGCCCGCCGCGTTCAAGTCCACCGTCCGGGATTGGCTAATGGAGCCCGGCCCTGTAGAAGATGGCGGCCAAGCAAGCCCTCCCTCCTGGGTAACCCATGTCTGAAATCGCCTCACCCGACGCCAAGAAGGAAGTCGAGTTCCAGCCCTATATCTCCGCGGATCGAAGCGATATCGCCGAGCTCACCCCGAAAGCCATCGTCATTGGGGTGATCTTCGGCATCATCTTCGGCGCCTCGAACGTGTACCTGGCCTTGAAGGCGGGCCTGACCGTGTCGGCCTCCATCCCCATCGCGGTGCTCGCCATCTCGGTGCTCAAGCGGCTGGGGGGCTCGACGATCCTCGAGAACAACGTGGTGCAGACCATCGGCTCGGCGGGCGAGTCCATCGCCTCGGGCGTGGTGTTCACCCTGCCCGGCTTCCTCTTCCTGAGCGCCAACAGCCACGGCTCCAGCTACTTCGACTATTGGACCATCTTCACCCTGGCGCTGCTGGGCGGCGTGCTCGGCACGCTGATGATGGTGCCGCTGCGGCGCTCGCTGATCGTCAAGGAGCACGGCAACCTGCCCTACCCCGAGGGTGCGGCCTGCGCCTCGGTGCTCATCGCCGGCGAGAAGGGCGGCAACCTGGCGAAGCTGGCCTTCCAGGGCGTGGGCTTCTCATTCGTCTACGCGCTGCTCCAGAAGGTCATCCGGCTGATCGCCGAGAGCCCGGCGCTGGTGTCCAGCCAGAAGAACAAGTACTTCCCCTCGGCCACGCTCGACGGCGACATCACCCCCGAGTACCTGGGCGTGGGCTACATCATCGGCCCGAGGATTGGCGGCGTGCTGGTGGCCGGTGGCGTGCTCGCGTGGCTGGGGCTCATCCCGCTGCTGGCCTCGCTGGTTCCGGCGGACACCATCGCCGCGCAGCTGCTGAAGCTGGGCTACATCACGGATCTGGCCAAGGCGGGTGGCCCGGGGGGCTGGAATCCGGCGACACACACCTTCGCCAACACGGCCACCGCGATCTACCGTGCCTACGTGCGGCAGATCGGCGCGGGCGCCGTGGCCGCGGGCGGCTTCATCACCCTGCTCAAGACGCTGCCCACCATCATCTCGGCGTTCAAGGAGAGCCTCTCCTCGCTGCGTGAGGGCCCGGGCGCCGCCGCTCCGAAGCGCACCGAGCGGGATCTGCCGCTGACGTTCGTGCTCTTCGGCAGTGCGGGGCTGGTGCTGGTCATGGCCGCCCTGCCCTTCCTCCCGGGCAGCGTCCTGGGCCGGTTGATCCTCGGCATCCTGATCGTGATCTTCGGGTTCTTCTTCGTCACGGTGGCCTCGCGCATCGTGGGCATCATCGGCTCCTCGTCCAACCCCATCTCGGGCATGACGATCGCCACGCTGATGGCCACCTGCCTCATCTTCATCGGCATCGGCTGGACGGGAGACATCTATCAGCCCATGGCGCTGTGCGTGGGCGGCATGGTCTGCATCGCGGCCGCCAACGCCGGAGCGACCTCGCAAGATCTCAAGACGGGCTACCTGGTGGGAGCCACGCCGCGGGCGCAGCAGATCGGCCTGATGATCGGCGCGGTGGCCGCCGCGGTGGTCATCGGCATCACCGTGAAGCTGCTGGACACGCCTGCCGAGGCGCTGCGAGCCGCGGGCGTCGAGCACATGATCGGCTCGGACAAGTTCCCCGCGCCGCAGGGCACGCTGATGGCCACGCTCATCAAGGGCCTGCTCTCGTTCAACCTCGACTGGCAGTTCGTGCTGGTGGGCGTGTTCCTCTCCATCACGATGGAGCTGTGCGGCGTCAAGTCGCTCTCGTTCGCGGTGGGCGCGTACCTGCCGCTGTCCACCACGGCGCCCATCTTCGTGGGCGGCGCCATCAAGGGCCTGTCGGACTTCATGGCCACGCGCAAGGGCGAGAAGGTGGAGGAGTCCGAGCTGGGGCCGGGCAACCTCTTCGCCACGGGCCTGGTGGCCGGCGGCGCGCTGGCGGGCGTGCTGGTGGCGCTCCTCTCGGTGAATGACCGGGTCAGCAACGCGATGAACAGCCTCTCCGTGGAGAAGATGCTCGGCGAGAGCCTGGGCGATGGCGGCTACCAGCTGCTGGGCCTGCTGTGCTTCTCGATCATGAGCTTCGTGCTGTACCGGATCTCCCGCCGGCCCTCGGAGGCGTAGCCGCTCAGGCGTCCGCCACCGACACCAAGGGATGCGCGGCCGGCAGCTCCAGCGTGGCCGTGGCTCCCTTGGCGAGGCCCTCGCTCTCCAGCGTCAGCCGAGCGCCCAGCAATTGGGCCGCCAGCGCGCTGGAGTGCAGGCCGATGCCGTGCCCCTGCTTGCGCGTGGTGAACCCCTGGGAGAACAGCCTCCCGCGCAGCTCCGGGGCGATCCCCGCGCCGTTGTCGACCACCTGGATCCGGGCCCACGGGCCTCTGGGCTCCAGGCGGACCACCAGCCGCCGGTCGTCCTCGGGCACGTCCTCCATGGCGTGGCAGGCGTTGCTGATGAGGTTGAGGAGGATCTGCAGCACCTTGTACCGATCCACCTTCACCCGCGGCAGCGGGCGCAGCTCCCGCATCACCTGAACGCCCGCCTGTCGCAGGATGCCCTGCTGGAGCCGCAGCGCATCCTCCAGCAGCTCGCCCAGCTCGCACTCCTCCGGCAGGAGCGTGGAGGTCGCGTACGTCTGCTGCATCTGGACGATGGCGCGGATCCGGTTCACGTTCTTGTTCAGGTCCTCCAGGGTGCGCAGCAGTGACTCGTGCTCGTGGGTCAGCTCCAGGGCGATGCCCGAGAGGTAGTCCCCCAGTTGGCGGCCCCGGGGATCTTCGGTGAGGAAGTGCACCAGGTTGTCTCGCTGCTCCTCGAGCAGTGCCGCCAGGTGCTTCATCTTGCTCAGCCGGGAGGCAGCCACCGTCTGGCTCATCAACCCCGTGTCCACCACGATGCTGGTGAGCACATTGCCCACGTCGTGCAGCACGTTGGTGGCCACCTCCGCCATGCCCACCATGCGCGCGGTGTCCACGAGCTGGGACTGCGCCTGCATCAGCTCGCGCGTGCGCGCTTCGACTCGCTGCTCCAGCGCCTCGTTGGCCTGGCGCAGCGCGGCCTCGGCGCGCTGCACCTCCGTGTACAGCCGCGCGTTCTCGATGGAGATGGCCGCCTGCGAGGCGATGTGGCCCAGCAGGGCCAGGCGCTCGGGAGAGAACGCCTGCGTGGCGAGGGAGTTCTCCAGGTAGAGCACCCCGTAGAACTCCTCCTTGCGGCGCAGGGGTAGACAGAGCACGGAGCGGGCATGCCGGCACAGCAGCTCGCGGTCGCTCGTGAAGGCATGGGGGCGGCTCGTGTCGTCGATGACGACGGGCTCGCCGGTGCGCCGCACGTAGGACAGCAGGGTCCACGGCAGCGTGGGGTTCGCGTCGGACGGCTGACTCCCCTGGGTGCCCGAGAGCGCCACCACCATCAGCATCTCGCCCTGGCGCAGGAGCAACGCCCCGCGCTGGGCGCCCGCGCTCTGCAGCGCCACACTCATGAGGGTGGCCACCAGCTTGTCCAGGACGATCTCCCGGGAGACGGCCTGCTGGGCCTTCACCACGCTCAGCGCATCGAGCTGCGAGGCGCCCGTGGTGCCGCTGCCTGCCTCACGCGACACGGCCACACGCGGCCACTGAGCCTCCACCATCCGCACCTTCGCCTCGGCGCCCCACTGCCGGTAGGACTCCCAGGCCTCGCGCGCGTAGGCATTCGAGGCCGTGCTCCACCCCACCTCCTGCGAGAACCGGGCGGCCAGCTCCGCGGCCAGGGCGGTGTGGTGGATGAGGCCATTCTCGCGGCCGAGCTGCATGGCCTCCTCGTAGGCCCGCATCGCCTCTCCGCTCATCCCGGTCAGCCGTGAGAGCTCACCAGCCACCATCCGCTCCGCGGCGCGGAAGTTCTCCGGACAGAGCCCGGCCCAGACCTCGAGCTGCTGGTGGTGCTGCTGGACGATCACCAGGAACTCCTCCCGCTGATCGGAGGACGCGTCCCGGTAGCAGGCCGCGAGCGTCAGCGCTCGGAACAGGTAGAAATCGAACCGGATGATGAGGCCGGAGATCAGCCCCAGCAGCTTCTCGGCGGCGGCGGCGGCCTGGCGGGCCTCCTCATAGGCCCCACCGAAGAACCGCGCCTTCATCTTGGTGATGAAGTAGATGCAGGCCATGAACTGCAGGCCCCGGTTCTCCACGCGGGCCTCGAACTCCTCCTCGTTGAAGCCGCCGCCATTGAGCAAGCCCGGCGAGGCCGAGAGCCCGCGCAGTTGCTGCACGTGGCTCTGGAAGAGCGTGAGGAAGGTGCTGACGTCCTCGTAGTTCGCCTTGCGCACGAACTCGAGCCGCGCCACGGACTCCTGGTACACCTCGCCCAGCTCGTGCCCCATGAGCAGGCGGTTGATGATGATGTTGTCGCAGCAGTAGCAGGCGTTGCGGAAATCTCCTCGCGGGAGCGCGTGCCGGAACGTCTCGCGGAAGAGCCCGAGGGACACGGAGAAGGGCCGGACCCAGCGGCTGAGGTGCGCGAGGATGAACAAGGTTCCGCTGCGATGGGCGGAGAACTCGGGCCGCTCCACCAGCCGCTGGGCGGCCCGGCCGAACGCATAGCCCTCCTGGTACTTCTCCGCTCCGGAGACGCAGCACACCAGGCCGTACCAGGCATAGCCATGCGCGGCGGCCGCCGTGTTGCCGTGACGGATGGCCAGCGACACCATCCGGCAGAGGTGGAACGGCAACAGGCTGCTGCCGGAGTAGAGCGCCGGCACGGTCAGGTCGGCCAGGATGCTCATGGCCGCCTTCATGTCGGGATCCGACATGGGCGGCAGCTCGGCGAGGCTCTCGATGGGCCTGCCTCCCAGGAGCGCCCAGACCTCCGCGTCGGCGGCCTTGATCTCCTCCTGGGTGGGAGCGGGCGGCATGGCCATGCCGAACCGTTGCAGACATTCGAGCAGGCAGGCCACCGCGGCCTCGATCTGACCGGCGGCGAGGTGGAGGGTGCTCTTGAGGTGGTAGGCCTCGGCCAGCTCGGGACGCGAGAGCGCCCGAGGTAGCAGCTCGTCCACGAGCCTGCGCGCCTCGGCGGGGTGGCCCGCCATCAGCTCGCAGCTGGCCTGATCCAGCCGCAGCTTGAACGCGAGCGCGTGCTCCGTCCGCCAGGGATCTCCGGGCAGCAGGGCGAAGACGGCGTTGAAGTAGCCCACCGCCGAGCGCCACGCCGCGGACGCCTTGGCCCGCCCTCCCGCCTCGGCGTTGAGCCTCGCCAGCCGGAGACGCTCTTGGCTGTCCCCCATCAGCTCGGCGCCCGCGTTGAGCTGGCCCACCACGTCGAAGAGCCGCTCGCGCAGCTGCTCCGGAGAGAGGCTCGACAGCAGGAGGCGTCCGATCCTCAGGTGGACGGCCTTGCGATCCGCCTCGGGGATCAAGGCATGGGCCGCCTGTTGGATGCGATCGTGCAGGAAGCGATACTGGTCGGCGCCGGTCTGCACCACCATGTCCTCACGCAGCGCGGGCTCCAGCCGCCGCTCCAGCTCCGAGGCCTCGAGGCTGCCGAGCAGCGCCAGGGTGGGCACGGAGAACGCGTTGCCCACGCAGGCCGCCAGCCGCAGCAGTTGCTGGGTGGGCTCGGGCAGCTGCCGCAGCCGGCGGGCCATGAAGTCCACCACGTTGTCCGAGTACCCCTTGGCCTTCACGCCAGCCTCGTCCCAGCGCCATCCTCCCTCCGGAGCGCGCGCCAGCAGGCCGTCCTGGTAGAGCATCTGCAGCAGCTGCAGCAGGAAGAAGGGGCTGCCTCCCGTCTTCGCCTGCAACACGGCCGTCAGGGCTTGCACCACCTCTGGCCGAGTGCCTGAGAGCGCATCCGCCACCAGCTGCCGGGTCTGCTCCAGGAGCAGAGGCCCCAGGGAGATGTCCCCCAGCCGGGCCCCCGCCTTGCGCATCTCCTCCAGACACAGCATGAGCGGATGGGAGGCGCTCACCTCGTTGTCCCGGTAGGCGCCCACCCACAGCATCGGCGGAGTATCGGGGTGCGTGGCGAGGCACTTCAGCAGCTCCAGGCTGGCGAGGTCCGCCCACTGCAGATCATCGAGGAAGAGCACCAGCGGGCGCTCGGCCGTGGCGAAGACGCCGAGGAAGCGCTGGAAGACGCGGTGGAAGCGGTTCTGCGCCTCCTGGGGAGGCAGCTCGGAGACGGCGGGCTGCCGGCCCACCACCCACTCCAGCGGGGGCACCAGCTCCACCAGCACCTGCCCGAAGCCCTCGAAGGCCTCCAGCAGCCGCTGACGCCAGACCACTACCTCCGCGTCGCTGCTGGCCAGCAGCTGCTGCACCAGCCCTTTGAAGGCCTGCGCCAGCGTGGCATAGGGCACGTCGCGCTGGAGCTGATCGAACTTGCCGCTGAGGAAGAAGCCGCGCCGCTGCAACACCGGCTGATGCAGCGCGTGCACCACGGACGACTTGCCGATGCCCGAGTAGCCGCGCACCAGGAGCCACTCCGAGCGTCCCTCGCGCGTCACGCGCTCGAAGGCGCCCAACAGGGTCTCCACCTCGGCCTCGCGCCCATACAGCCGCTGGGGGAGCTGGAAGCGGGCGGGAAAGTCCTGGCTGCCGAGGGGAAACTCCCCTTCCTCCCCTCGCGCGAGCCGCTTCCGGCACGTCTCCAGATCAGCCTGGAGCCCCTCGAAACTCTGGTAGCGCTCCTCGGGCATCTTGGCGATCAGCTTGAGCACCACGGCGGCCAGCATGGGCGGGACAGAGGGCTCTCGAAGGTGCGGCGACACGGGCGCCTGGGCCAAGTGGGCGTGGCTCCACTCCAGCGCATCCTTCCCCTCGAACGGGAGACGGCCCGTCAGCAGCTCATAGAAGGTGATGCCCAGCGAGTAGAGATCCGTGCGGTAGTCGAGCGCGCGGCTCATCCGCCCCGACTGCTCCGGGGACATATAGGCCGGCGAGCCCTCCATGAGCTGCGGAGGCGCGGGCTGCACGTGCTGCATCTGTTGCAAGGTGGCGCTGCCAAAGTCGAGGAGCCAGGGCTGGCCCGTGGGGGTGAGGAGGATGTGAGCGGGCTGGAGATCCTTGTGGATGACGCCGCGCCGGTGCACCTCGGCCAGGGTGGCGGCGAGGGCGCTGGCGAGCAGGAGAAAGCGGCGGGGATCCAGCGGCGCGCCCACCTGCTCCGAGAGGCTCGAGCCCTCCACATGTTGGAGCACGAGCACGGGCCGGTCCTGGTTCACCTCGAAGGCGATGGCGGCGAGGACACCGGGAGTGCCCTCCAGGCGGCGCAGCAGGCTGTACTCGTGCTCGAAGCGGGCACGCTGGCGAGCTCCGGGGTGCTCCGAGCGAGGCAGCTTGAGGAGCACCGGTTGCCGGTCATCCCGGCGCAGTGCGCGATAGAGGAGATGGGGGCCCGTCACCTGGAGCGGTTCGAGAAGTGTGTAGCCTGGAAGTTCGAGCATCCAATCCCCCTACGAGCCGAAGCCTGCGCGGTCCCGCGGCAGGCCGGCCCGACACGGCAACCTGACAGGCGCGTATCATCGCCGATCCCTGGAAGGCTTGCCGCGAGCGAACTGAAGGGAAAAAGATGAAGGCCCTGAAGGGTGACGGGAACCCCGCGAAACTCCAAGGCCTTCAGCTATGGCCAAGGACCCAGCAGTCCTCATCAGGTCGGTAGTCAATGGCCCGCTTGCCGGACGACTCATGTGCGCCCGTGGCGAGGAGTCCCGCATGCCAAAGGTTCTGCTTGAGCTTGAAGACGGCGGACGGGTTGAACGCGTCGCCGCCCGGCGAGGCAGCCAAGGTTGACGCGGGATCTGCCAGGAACACGGACGCAGCGAGAACCGGGGCCTGCTCGAGTGCAGCGCGTGCAAGTTCCACGACGGTCAGGGGACGCTGCACGGACTGCAGGACGTCGAGGACCAACCGCACAGCGGGTTGACGCAAGAAGACCGTCCTGGCTACGGCCGCACAGCCTGGTGCCACGTCTAGGAGCCTGGCTCGTTTGTTCAGTCGGCTCGATCTTGGGTCAAAGCCCACGGCTCGCAGGAGATCCGCCACGTTCCGGCCTTCCAACGTGAGGCGCCCATCATGATCCAAAAGGCCCAACGTGGAGGCACCGACAATAGCTTGGCGCCGGGTGGCATCCGAACCAAGGTCTGGCCAGCTCGCTGCCATGTGCTCGAGCAGGGACGAGCTTGATTCTGCCGCGAAGTATGGAACCACGAGATAGTTGAGCGGGTGGTTCAGCTGGAGCCGTCGGGCAACGGGTACGCCTTCGAGTAGGTTGGCGGTGGATTGGAGAAGCGCTGGATGGGGTAGTGGATCATTCGGCGCGATGATCTGCTTCCAATCGTCACGCTCGGCCAGAAGGACGCCAACGCCGAACTCGCGCGCGAACCGTTCGACGTCGTTGCGCGCAGGTTCGCGGCCCTTCACGCGCGCTGCGAAGTAGGCGTAGTGGACGCCGTCGCGATAGGTGCGAGCCTGGGCCAGTCCCTTCTGCCAATCGCGAAGGTCGGCTTTGACCTCGATCCCTACAATCGTGGAACTGTCTTGCGTGCCGATGCTGCCCACGAGATCTGCCCGAACGCCGCCGATCCGCAATCGCGCGAAGGGCTCCAGGGCGCCCTTGGCCACCGAGTGCACATAGCTCGGGTGTGCGTCGACGAGGATCGAGTTGAACCGCCCTAACGGCAGGCCTTGATCAGCCAAGTGCTCCTTCAAGGAGCGGATGACCAGTGCCTCAGGACTACCCATGGGGCGCAGCTTGGGCCGAGATAGCCCCAAAGGTGAAGGCCCTGGAGTCACCGGCTTTGACACCGGAACTCCAGGGCCTTCGATGGTCGGGGCGACAGGATTTGAACCTGCGACCACTTGCACCCCAAGCAAGTGCGCTACCAGGCTGCGCTACGCCCCGGCACTACCCGTCAGAAACGGGCCGCCCTTATGCCCCTCCATGACGTCAGCGTCAAGCAAGAGCCGCAGGCAGCCGTGAGAAAACCCTCAGAGGCCCGGACTACTTCCCGTCCGACTCCTCGCCAAACTCGTCCTCGGAGTCGAACTCCTCGTTGTCGTCCGCCTCCTCCTCCCGAGCGTCGATCTCCGCGTGGTTCTCCGGAGGCGCCTCCCCGTTGAGGGCGCTCTTGAGCACCTGGCTCGGCCGGAAGGTGAGCACCCGGCGGGCCGAGATCTCGATCTCCTTGCCCGTCTGCGGGTTGCGGCCCACCCGAGCCTTCTTCTGCCGGACCTGGAAGTTGCCGAACCCGGAGATCTTGATCTTATCCCCACGCTCCAGCGTCTCCTTCAGGGTGTCGAAGACGAGTTCGACGATCTCGGCCGACTCCTTCTTGGAGAAGCCGACCTTCTCGTAGACGCCTTCGATGATGTCCGCCTTCGTCATACGCTCCCTCGGAAACCCCTTCAGCGCAGTGTATGCATCCGATGCTGACAGCCTTCTCGCAGGCGTGTCAACCCTCTGACTTCATTCAGGAATTCAGGCACGCAGCGCGGCGCCCAGGCGCTGGTTCACCTCGGCGATGATGCGCTGGTGGGCCTCGCTGACCTCCGCGTCGGTGAGCGTGCGCTCGGGCGAGCGGTAGCGGATGGCGTAGGCCAGGTTCTTCTTGCCCTCGGGGATGGGCTTGCCCGTGTAGACGTCGAAGATGAGGGCGTCCTCCACGAGCGCACCGCCCACCTCCAGGATGACCTGGCGCACCTGGTCGTTGCGCAGCTCCACCGGGACGACCACCGCCAGATCCCTCAGCACGGCCGGGAAGCGCGGCAGCGAGTGGTACTCGGGCACGAGCCGGGCCGAGGCGTACAGGGGCCCGGTGTCCAGCTCGAACGCGAACACGCCCTGCGGCAGCTCCAGGGCCTTGGTCACGCGCGGGTGCAGCTCGCCCACGTAGCCCAGCGCCGTCCCATCGGAGAGCAGCACCTGGGCGCAGGCCCGAGGGTGATACGCGGGGGCCTCGGCCGGTGCGAAGCGGACACCCTCCACGTGCAGGGCGTGGAACACCGCCTCCACGGCGCCCTTGGCATCGTAGAAGTCCATCTTGGCATCCTTCTGCGTCCAGGTGCGCCCGGAGCGCAGCCCCCAGACGAGCCCGCCCATCCGGTGCACCTCGCGAGTCGCCGGACGCCGGCCCTGGCCGCCCTCGGGATCCCGGAAGTAGGCGCGGCCTGTCTCGTAGATGGCCACCCGCTCCACCTGGTGCCGCACGCTGCGGGAGAGGTTCTCCAGCAGCCCGGGCAG
Source organism: Hyalangium sp. (assembly GCF_045802625.1). Lineage (NCBI taxonomy): Bacteria > Pseudomonadati > Myxococcota > Myxococcia > Myxococcales > Archangiaceae > Hyalangium > Hyalangium sp. The sequence continues at coordinate 86,251 of NZ_JBJMQP010000007.1, forward strand.
CAGGCTGGTGCGCATCACCGACTGCTCCACGCTGAGCGGGTTGATGAGCGCCACGGGAGCCTCTTTGCCCCCCAGCACCTGCAGGCTCTTGGGCGCCACGAACGAGTAGTTCACCACCTCGTTCAGCCCCGCTCCGGAGAGCGCCTGGCGCAGCCGTCGCTCCGCCTCGGCGGAGGAAGGCTCGGGGGCCAGCTCCGCGATGCCACGCGGCAGCCGGGCGGGGATGTTGTCGTAGCCGTACACGCGGGCGATCTCCTCCAGGAGATCCTCCTCGCGCTCCACGTCCACGCGGGCCCGGGGAACTTCGAACGTCGTCTGCCCCGCGCCGTCCTCCACCGCCTTGAACCCGAGCGCGCCGAGGATGCGCCGGCATTCGGCCTCCGGCACGGCCGCTCCCAGGAACTTCTCCACCCGCGGGTAGCGCAGCGTCACGCGCCGGGGCGGCTTGGGGCTCGGGTACACATCCACTCGGCCCGCGGCCACCGTGCCCCCGGACAGCTCCGCGATGAGCTGCGCGGCGCGGTCAATGGCCGGCACCACGGCGTCGATGTCCGCTCCGCGCTCGAAGCGGTGAGACGCCTCCGTGTGCAGGCCGTGCCGCTTCGACGTGCGGCGCACGCTGGAGGGCTGGAAGTGCGCGGACTCGAGGACGATGTGCTGGGTCCCCTCCCCCACTTCGCTGTCCCCGCCGCCCATCACCCCGGCGATGGCCTGGGGCCGATCCCGATCACAGATCGCCAGGTCATCCGCGTCGAGGGTGCGCTCCTTGTCATCGAGCGTGCGGATCTTCTCGCCCTGCTTCGCGGTGCGAACGACGATCTCCCGGCCCGCCAGCTTCTCCAGATCAAAGGCGTGCAGCGGCTGGCCGTACTCCAGGTTGACGTAGTTGGTCACGTCCACCACGTTGTTGATGGCGCGCACGCCGCAGGCCTTCAGCCGATCCTGCATCCACTGGGGCGAGGGCTTGATCGTGACGTTCTCCACGACACGGGCCGCGTAGCGCGGGCACCGCGCCGGATCCTCGATCCGCACCTTCACCTTCTCGGCCGTGGAGCCGCCCTTCTCCGCGGGCTTGGGCTCCGGAGGACGGAACGCGGCGCCCGTCACCATGCCCACCTCGCGCGCCACGCCCAGGTGCGAGAGCGCATCCGGCCGGTTCGGGGTGACGTTCACCTCCAGCACCACATCATCCAGCCCCAGGGCCTGGGCGATCGGAGTGCCCGGCTTCGCATCCGGCGACAGGATGAGCAGCCCAGAGGAGTCCTCGGTCAGCCCCAGCTCCTTCGCCGAGCACAACATCCCGAAGCTGTCCACGCCGCGCAGTGCGGCCTGCTTGATCTCCGTGCCATTGGGCAGCTTGGTGCCCACGGTGGCCAGCGGCACCTTGTCGCCGACCTTGTAGTTCTTCGCGCCGCATACCACCTGCAGAGGCGCCGGGCCGCCCGAGTCCACCTTCGTCACGGACAGCTTGTCCGCGTTGGGGTGCTGCACGGACTCCTGGATCTGCGCCACCACCACGCCGCGCAGCCCCTCGCCGGGCCGCTCCAGGCCCTCAATCTCCAGCCCCGCCGCGGTCAGCTTGCGCGCCAGCTCGTCCACCGACGCCGGCAGCGCCACGTACTCGCCGAGCCACTTCACCGAAATCTTCACAGGTCAGCCCTCTCCGGACTTCGTTACGCAGGTTGCAGGGATGTGTCGAGGTATCGAGGTGTCGAACCGTGCCGCTCAGAACTGCTCGAGGAAGCGCGCGTCGTTCTCGAACATCATCCGCAAGTCATCGATGCGGTAGCGCAGCATGGCGATGCGCTCCACGCCCATGCCGAACGCATAGCCCGTCACCTCCTTCGGGTCGTACCCGGCCGAGGTGAAGACGTTGGGGTGCACCATGCCGCTGCCCAGCACCTCCAGCCAGCCCGTCTGCTTGCACACGCGGCAGCCCTTCCCGCCGCACGAGGTGCAGGAGATGTCCACCTCCGCCGAAGGCTCGGTGAACGGGAAGAAGGACGGACGGAAGCGCGTGCGCGTCTCCGAGCCGAAGAACGCCTTCACGAACGCGTCCAGCGTGCCCTTCAGCTCGGCGAAGCTCACGTCCTTGTCCACCAGCAGCCCCTCCACCTGGTGGAACATGGGCGTGTGGGTGATGTCCGAGTCCCGCCGGTACACACGCCCCGGCATCACCGCGCGGATGGGAGGCTTGTGCGCCAGCATGTGCCGCACCTGCACCGGGGACGTGTGCGTGCGCAGCAGCACCGGGCTGTCCGCCTTCTTCGCGTGCCCCAGCGTCGCCTCGTCCACGTAGAACGTGTCCTGCATGTCCCGCGCGGGGTGATCCTTGGGGAGGTTGAGCGCCTCGAAGTTGAAGTAGTCGAGCTCGATCTCCGGCCCCACCGCCACCTCGAAGCCGAGCCGCGCGAACGTCCGGACGATCTCCTCCATCGTCCGCGACACCGGGTGCCGGCTACCAGGAGCCACGCCCCGGCCCGGCAGCGTCACGTCCAGCTTGGGCCCCTTCAGCTCGGACTCGAGCGCGGCCTCCTCGGCGCGCTGGAGCGCCTCTCCGAGGAGCTTCTCGATCTCCGCCTTGACCTGGTTGGCCACCTCGCCCAGCGCCTTGCGCTCCTCGGGAGGCAGCTTGCCCATGCCCCCGAGCACGCCGGACAGCTCTCCCTTCTTGCCCAGGTACCGGACCCTCAACGCCTCGACGGCCGTCACCTCGGAGGCGACGGTGATGTCCCGCCGCGCCGCTTCCGCGAGGGCCTGCAAGCGATCCCGCATGACTCCGCTCCCCTGTCCGAACTCCCTCAAGAGCCGGACAAAAAAAAGGGCCGCCCCTGACGAGGGCAGCCCGTGTACTCATTCCAGCGCGAGAGGCCCCCTACCGGGGAACCTCCCGAGCGCTCTGTGCTCCGGCCTCGCGGGCCGGGCGCGGGATCAGGCCGCCTTCGCGATGTTGGCGACGGCGGCAAAGCCCGCGGGATCCGCGACGGCCATGTCGGCCAGCACCTTGCGGTCCAGGGAGATCTTCGCCTTGGCCAGCCCGGCGATCAGCTTCGAGTAGGACAGGCCCACGGTGCGAGCCGCCGCGTTGATGCGGACGATCCACAGCGAGCGGAAGATCCGCTTGTTCACCGCGCGGTCACGGCTGGCGTAGTCCAGCGCGCGCTCCACGGCCTGGTTGGCCCGCTTGTAGCAGTTCTTCCGGCGGCCACGGTAACCCTTGGCCAGCTTCAAAATCCGATTACGACGACGACGGGCCTTGAAACCCTTCTTGACGCGCATGACACACTCCTCGACTGCTTAGCTAGGGAACCCCGCGGCGCAGGCCTCACGCCGCTCCGCCAGGGCCCGGGTTCGTTTGTAGCTAGTTCGCCCCGTAGGGGAACAGCTCCTTGATGACCTTCTTGGCATCCATGTCGCGAAGGTGACCCGTGCCGCGGTTGCCTCGCTTCTGGGACGGCGTCTTCGCATGGGTGAAGAGGTGCTTGGCGTAGGCCTTGCCGTGCTTGACCTTGCCACTCTTCTTCACCTGCAACCGCTTCTTCGCAGCACTCCGGGTCTTCAACTTGGGCATTGTCCCAGTTCCTTCCTTCTCGGTTCGCCGTCAGCTCTCCAGCCTTCGGCCTTCGGTTACAGGCCGACAGCCGAAGCCGACAGCCAAATCTCTCTATTTCGTCCCACTCGATACCACGGCCCCGGCTGCTGGCCCGCCCTGCATCTGGGCCACCGGGGGAGCGGCCTCCTCCGGCCTGGCGGCCGGCCGAGCCTGCGCTGGGCTCTCTTCCGGCCTGCCCCCCGCGGGCTTGTTGCCCTCCACCCTGTTGCCCTCCACCCTGTTGCCCTCCAGCTTGTTCTCCAGCTTCTTGCCGGCGGCCGCCTCCGCCTTCGCCGCCGCCTCCGCCTGCTGCCGGGCCTGATCGCGCGCCCGCTGCGCCACCTTCGGGTTGGGCGCGAGGATCATGAACATCTGGCGCCCTTCCATGCGAGGCGCCTGCTCGACGATGGCCGTGTCCTTCAGGTCCTTGTTCACGTCTTCCAGGATCGCGCTGCCCAGCTCCTTGTGGGTGATCTCGCGACCGCGGAACACGATGGTGACCTTGGCCTTGTTACCCTCCTCGAGGAACCGCTTGATGTTGCGGACCTTGAACTCGTAGTCATGCTCCTCCGTCTTCGGGCGGAGCTTTACTTCCTTGAGGTGGACGACGACCTGCTTCTTCTTCGCTTCTGAGGCCTTCTTCTTCTCCTCGTACTTGAACTTGCCGTAGTCCATGATCTTGCAGACCGGCGGCTTGGCCATGGGGTTGACCTCGACGAGGTCCATCCCCTCGGACTGGGCACGATCCAAGGCCTGCTCGATGGTCAGGACACCGAGCTGCTCGCCTGCCGGTCCTACGACACGGACCTCACGAGCACGGATACGGCGGTTCGTTCTCTGATCGCGGACGATGGGAGAATCCTCCACATACGGGAGGTTGGGCCTGCCACCCCCCACGGAAGACGCGCAACATACTTTTCTCCCACAGGGAGTCAAGGGAGGTCAGCGACTTCCGGACCTCTGACGACACCCGGCCTCTCCCCCTAGGGGAGCACGCCCTCCTTGCCCAAAAGGGCCTCGAAGTCTTCGAGTTTCATGCTCTTGAGATCCTCGCCGCCGTAGCGGCGGGGAGCCACGGCGGCCGCCTCCACCTCGTTGTCTCCAATGACCAGGGTGAAGGGCACCTTCTGGATCTGCGCCTCTCGGATCTTCGCGTTGAGCGTCTGCCCACGCTCGTCCAAGTCCACCCGGTAGCCCTTGGCGCGCAGCTGGTCGCGCACCTTGCGGGCGTACTCGAGCTGGCGGTCCGCCACGGTGACGATGACGGCCTGAACCGGGGCGAGCCAGGCGGGGAAGGCGCCGGCGTAGTGCTCGGTGAGGATGGCGATGAAGCGCTCGAAGGACCCGAAGATGGCGCGGTGCAGCACGACTGGCTTGTGCTCGGTGTTGTCCTCACCGATGTAGGTGAGGCTGAAGCGCTGGGCGGCCAGGTAGTCAAGCTGAATGGTGCCCAGCTGCCACTTGCGGCCGATGCTGTCGGACACGTCGAAGTCGATCTTCGGGCCGTAGAAGGCGCCCTCGCCGGGCTTCACCTCGTAGGGCACGCCGAGCGTCTTGAGCACGCCCTCCAGCGCGGCCTCCGCGTGATCCCAGGTGGAGTCCTCGCCCAGCCGCTGCTCGGGGCGCGTGGAGAACTTGGCCGAGTACTTCAGCCCCACGGCGTTGTAGACGTGATCCAGGAACTGCACGAAGCGGCGGACCTCGTCGCCGATCTGGCTCTCCATGCAGTAGATGTGAGCATCGTCCTGGGCGAACTGGCGCACGCGGGTGAGCCCGCCCAGCGAACCGGCCGCCTCGTTGCGATGGAGCACGTCCTGGGTGTGCAGCCGCATGGGCAGGTCGCGGTAGCTGTGCTTCTTGAAGCCGAAGTAGATGTGGTGCGAGGGGCAGTTCATCGGCTTCAGGGAGAAGTCGTGCTCGCCGGACTCGTTGTCGAGCACCAGGAACATGTTCTCCTTGTACTTGCCCCAGTGGCCGCTGATCTCCCAGAGCCCCTTGTTGAACAGCAGGGGCGTCTTGATCTCCACGTACCCGCGCTCGGCGGTGAGGCGGCGCATCCAGCCGGAGAGCGTCTGGTAGAGCGTGGTGCCCTTGGGCGTCCAGAAGGCCGAGCCCGGCGCGAACGGGTGGAAGTGGAACAGATCCAGCTCCTTGCCCAGCTTGCGGTGATCGCGCTTCTTGGCCTCCTCGATGCGCGTCAGGTACTCCTGCAGCGCCTTCTTGTCGAAGAAGGCCGTGCCGTAGACGCGCTGGAGCATCGGGTTGCGGTGATCGCCACGCCAGTACGCGCCGCTCGAGGACAGGATCTTGATGACGCCGATGCGGCCCGTGGTGGGGCCGTGGGGCCCGAGGCAGAAGTCCACCCAGTCCCCGTGCTTGTAGAGCGTCAGCGTCTTGGCGCCCTTGGCGGCGATGTCCTGGACGATCTCGACCTTGAACTTCTCGCCCTTCTGCTCGAAGAGGCGCACCGCCTCGTCCATCGAGATCTCCGAGCGGACGAAGGGCAGGTTCTTGGCCACTTCCTTGTTGGCCTCCTCCTCGATCTTCTCCAGGTCCTCGGGCGTGAAGGGCTTCTCGCGGAAGAAGTCGTAGTAGAAGCCCTCCTCCGTCGCCGGACCGATCGTCACCTGGGTGCCGGGGAAGAGGCGCTGCACGGCGCTGGCCACCACGTGCGCGGCGTCGTGGCGGATGAGCTCCAGGGCCTCGGGGCTCTTGGTGGTGAAGACCTGGAGCTTCGCGTCCTCGGTGAGCGGCCGGGCCAGATCCATGTCCTGGCCGTTGACGCGCGCGAAGAGCGCTGCCTTGGCCAGCCCCGCGCCGATACCGTCGCGCACGAAGTCCGCGATGGTGGTTCCCCGAGCGGTCTGCTTCTGGCTGCCATCGGGGAGTGTCACGGTGATCATGTCGGACATATCGAACCCTCGAAACGCCACGGGCGGCAGGCTTGATGGAAGCCTTGCCGCCCGCTTGAGACTTCCGTTGTGGATGGGTCGTAGTGGGATCGAACCACTGACCCCTACCGTGTCAAGGTAGTGCTCTACCGCTGAGCTAACGACCCGTGTCTGAAAAGCGCGGCGGGAATAGCAGTGGGCTCCCGCGGCTGTCAAGGAAACACGGACGGGGGCTGCTCCTCTTCCTGACCTGCGCGCGTTCATGGCGGCGAGGTATCCAACAATCGACGCACCCGGCTCATGACCGCGTCGAACATGGCAGGGGTGAGCCGGCCCGTTTGCGTGTTCTGCTGGCTGACGTGGTAGCAGCCCACGAGCGTCCGCCCTCCAGGCAAGGGGACCTCCGCCCCATGTCCGAAGGCGGGCCGAGGCGCGGGCAGCTCCACCCCCGACCGGGACAGGGCCACCAGGGCGGCGTTCCACCCAATGGCTCCGAGCGCCAGGAATACCCGGGCAGGCAGCAGCGCCAGCTCCCGATCGAAGAAGGGCGCACAGCGAGTCAACTCCTCGGGGAGGGGCTTGTTGTCCGGAGGTGCACAGCGAACCGGACAAGTGATGTAAGCCCCGCTGAGCGTCAGCCCGTCGTCCCGGTGCTCGCTCCGAGCCTGGTTGGCGAACCCGGCGCGGTGCAGCCCCGCGTAGAGGAAGTCTCCAGAGCGATCTCCCGTGAAGATCCGCCCGGTCCGGTTCGCGCCATGGGCCGCTGGCGCCAGACCCACGATGACCAGCCGGGCCCGGGGATCTCCGAAGCCGGGAACGGGCCGGCCCCAGTATGTCCACTCGCGGTAGGCCCGGCGCTTCACCCGAGCCACTTCCTCCCGCCACTCCACCAGCCGCGGACAGGCCCGGCACTGGGTGATCTCCGCTTGCACTCGTTCGAGCTTCGTCACCTGCTCCGACCTCGCACTGCAGCCTCCAGCCGCCGAACCCAGGCCCGAGCCCGCTCCAGTTCGCTGGCCCCTGCCACGGCGCTCACGGCCTGGAGGCCTCACCGGTGTACAGCGACGTCTTCTGATACCGCAGCACCACCACGCGCAGCACCACCTTGAGGATGGCACCGACGGGCACCGCGAGCAGGATGCCCACGAACCCGAACAGCTCGCCGAACGCCAGGATCGCGATGATGACGGTGACCGGCGTCAGCCCCACCTTCTCGCCCACGATGCGCGGGGTGATGAAGAGCCCTTCCGACAACTGCGCCACCAGGAACGTCCCCGCTACCACCGCGAGCTGCCACGGCCCTTGCCAGGACAGCATCAGCCCGAGCAGCGCCAGCATGATCCCCACCGTCGTCCCCAGGTAGGGCACCATGTTCCCGAAGCCCGCGACGACGCCGATGACGATCGCCATGTCGATCCCGGCGATGGACAACCCCGTGCTGTAGATGATCGAGAGGATCGAGCCCACCGTGAGCTGGCCTCGCACGAAGGCGGAGAGCACGTCATCCACCTCGGAGAAGCGCCGGCTCACCAGCCCCACCGCACGCAGAGGGATCAGCTCCCTCACGAGCCCCACCAACCGCGGGTAGTCCTTCAGGAAGAAGAACCCGAGCACCGGCACCACCGCCAGCCCGAGCAGCGTCGCCACGAACCGCGCCGTGTTGCCCGCGAAGCTCGCCGCCAGCCGCGCCGCCGTGGGTCCAGCGCTCTGGAGCAGCTCCGAGGCCTTGGCGCCCAGCTCCGCGGTCCGCTGGTTCACGAACTCCGGCAGCGAGACGCCCAGCAGCGATTCCACATGGGGGATGATCTGCGTGCTCGCCCGGCGGAAGAAGTCCGGCAGCTTGGCCGCCTCGTCCTGGAACACCGGGATGAGGTAGAGCACCGCCCCCACCAGCGCCAGCGTGCAGCCCGCGAACACGATCGTCGTGCCCCACGTCCGGCTCACCTTGTGCCGCTCGAGGAAGCTGACCACCGGGTTGAACACGTAGGCGCCCGAGAGCCCCAGCAACACCGGGATCGCCACTCCCCCAAACACCGAGAGCAGCCCGAACAGCAGCGCGAGCCCCGTCACCATCACCAGCGACCAGGTGAGATCGATCCGCCGCGCCTCCTCCTCGGACAGCTCCAAGGGCGGCTCGGCCTGGACGACATGCAGCGGGGGCTCCGGGGCCTCGGAGGCCAAGGCCGGGGAGACGGCTCGCCTCTCCTCGGGGGCCTTCAGCGCGCCAGCGCTGCCTTTCTTGCGACGTCCGATGACACGACTCCTCTTCGGCAGCCTACTGGTTGCGATCCACGAAGCGGCCAAACGCATCCTTCATGGCGTTCGTGTCCAGGGGCCTCGCGGTCATCTCCTCACCCACCTCCACCTGCTGGCGGGCCTGGAGCTCGACGAACTTCTGCTCCCACTGCTGCTGGGTGATCTGCTGGGGCCCGGCCACCAGCTTGCGATCCCCCTTCTTCCCGCCCTGGCTGGACGATGATGGGGCCTCCGCCTTCTTGGGCACCTGGGCCGCCACCATCACGCGCCCCTCCACCACGCGCACCACCATGCGCAGCTTCTGCGCCGGCAGGGTCGCCTTCGCCGTCTCGCCGTAGTCCACCCGGAAGATGGTGCCTCGCACACCCGCCACCGCGCGCTCGGTCTTCACCTCGAACTTCGAGTCCGAGCCCGCCAGCGCCTTCTTCACGTGAGCCCAGACCTTGCCGAACCCCAGCGTGGCGATGAACCCCTTGCGCTCCTGGCCCTCGAACGTGGCCTCGTCGATCACCAGCCGGCTGCGCTCCCCGAGCATGAGCACGCTCTCGTCGTTCAGCGTGATCTTCACGTTGGAGGCAGCGCCTACCTCGATGGTGTCGTTGAGCTCGAGCTCCGAGTCGGCATGGAGCGCCTGCGACTGCTCACCGTTCGTGCGCTTCGCCGTCCCCTCCAACAAGGAGACCTTCCCGATGCTCGCCAGCGCGAGCCCCGGCAACACCAGCGCGGCCACCAGCAGCCCCCGCGCGCCAACGGTCGAACTGAGCCATCCCTTCACGGAGCACCCCTCTTGGGAGTCGCCTCGGTCCCCATCGGCCGGAGCCGTACGTTCAGCACGGTCTTGGCTCCATGGGGTTCGAGGTACGTGGTGTACGGCCAGAAGCCTTCCTTCTTCACCTCGATCTGATGCATCCCCTCGCCCACGCGCAGCCCTCGGGGCGCGCCCTGGAAGTCCGTGCAGGACCCCTGGGTGACTCCATCCAGCGACACTTCTCCATCCGGTGGCTCGCAGCGGAGGACGACATCCCCGCTGGGCGCCTCGGCGTTGCGTAGCAGCTCCCGGGCCTGGGCCATCGTCGCCGGCTCGTCCGAGCGCCCGGCGCAGCCCACCATCCCCAGCACCACCGTGGCCCAGCCCCAGCCGCGCATCAGCGTGCCAGGGTGATCTCGACCGTGTTGCCTGTAATCCCCGTCACGCTGACCTTCTTGCCCTTGTACGTCTTCTTGCTCAGGGCCGCGGCGAAGTCATCCGTGGTGCCCACCAGGAGCGCGTCGAAGGTCGCCTTGCCCTTGGTGAAGTCTCCCTGCTTCACGTCCTTCAGGCCGGTGACCGTCTGGGCGAGCAGCTTCTTGAACTCGCTCACCGAGGCGTAGTCCGCCAGCCCCGTCACCGTCACCACCACCGAGTTGCCGTTCTGCTCCGACTTCGACAGGTAGTCCACCACGGCCTTGCGCACGTCCTCGACGATCTTCTGGCCGCGGGTCTTCGCGATGCTGTGCGCGGTCCGCTCGTAGGACACGGAGACCGGCACCCCCTGGCTGTCGAACTTGTCGCTCAGGTGCGCGAGCTGCGTCCCCGAGTCCGTGGCGAACACCGCCAGCTCGAACTCCCCCGTCACCGGGAAGTAGTTGTTCAGCTCGAAGGCGGCCTTCGCCGACTCGTAGCGCATCGACACCGTCCCCGTGACGATGTAGTCCGCGCTCCGCAGATCCTGGATGACCTTCTTGTCGGGCGTGAGCAGCGACACGCCCGAGGAGACCTCCAGCTTCCCGGCCGCGAACGCCGGATCGATGATGCGCCACCCGTCCTTCTGGAAGGTCTCCGCCAGGGTCTGTGACAAGACGTTGGTCTGGGTGATGACCTTGTCGGACGACACCGACTGCTCCTGCAGCACGACGAGCAGGCGGCTGCTCGACAGCCGGCGGACGAGCGCCTTCACCGCCTGCAGATCCTTGTCGAGCTGGGCGGTACCCACCTCCGCGCGGACGGTGACCTTCATCACCCCGCCCTCCTCCTTCTTCTCGAGGATGTCGTACCTGCGGACGTAGCCCGCGCTGTTCGTGAAGATCCGGTCGCTGACGAGCTGGTTGTTGGCCGTCACCGTGTCCGACGACAGCATCACCCCCGCCACCTTCTCCACCGCCTCCCGAAGCGCGGCGTTCTTCGCGTCCTGGACGGCCTTGTCGCGGTTGTTGTCCACGATGGCGGCCTCACCCGTGGCCTCCTGGGTGACGAGCTCAGGCTGTGCGTCGGCAGCCAGCGCCACCGCGGCCAGCAGACAAGAGAGTACCGTCAGCTTCAGCGCCTTCATGTCCGCCCTCACGTTACTGCGTGACGATCGCCACCCGGCCCTCGGCCAGGAACGCGGCATTGGCTTCAGTGAGCTTCTTCAGCGCGTCCTCGGTCAGCACCAGATCCGAGCCCTGCAGCTGTGACGCCTTCACGACCAGGGGCTTCTCGCCCACCAGCACGCTCTTCTGCGCATCCTCGAGGCTCTTGTACCAGGCCGCCACCGCCGAGGACTTGCGGGCGTCGGCGGAGAGGGCCTCCGGGCCGTAGACGGGCTTGCCGGCCGCATCCAGCAGGCGCGGCGCGAGCACGGGCCTGGCGCCCAGCCCCCGAGCGTCCACCACCAGCCCGGTGTACTTCTGCGGGCCCTGCGTGTTCACAGCAATGGCCGCGTCCGTGGCCGGCGCCGGCGTGAGCGCGGACGTGAGCGCCGACAGCGGCACCTCCACGTCCATCTCCACGCCGCTGTCCGAGTAGTAGCGCTTGTTGACGACCTTGAAGCCGCGGACGACGCCCTCGACGCGGCCGCGAACCTCGTCGCTGGCCATGGCGTCACCTACCGTGTGGCCGGCGCTGATCTGCACGCCCTTGGCCTGCTCCAGCAGGTTGCGGAACGCGTCCATCTTCGCCGCGCGCTCGGCGCCCAGCCGCGCCTGGGCCGGGTTGGAGGCCTTCAGGTCCGGAGCGCCCGCCCCGGTGGCCCGGAGGATCTGTCCCTCCCAGTTGACGCCCGCCTCGGGCTTCGCGGCGGGGGCGGCCACGGGGGCAGCAGGCTTCGCATCCTTGCCCTGGGCGGCAGCCGACAGCGGCACGACCAGGGCCAGCATCCACAACGAGCGCTTCACGGGGGGCCTCCGTCCTCACATACGGTGAGTCGACGCGACTGAATGGCGAGCCATTCAACAGACCGGCTCTCCACCAAGTCAAGGCGCGCTCCCACCGGAGCACGCCCGCTTGCTGCCAGTCCCCGCTCTGGAAGCCCCAAACCGCGACGCGACGCGTCAGTTTCCCTGGGCGTTCTTGCTGACGTAGGCGTCGATCATCCGGCGGTGCCGCTCGGTGAGGAGCGTGAAGCGGATACCGGAGTGCTCGCGGCGAGCCAGATCCAGCTCGGCCCACTCGCGCACCACCTCGCCCTCCGCGTAGATGACCTCTTCCGAGCCCGGCAGCTGGAACTGGAGGCCCACCCGCCGCGCGTGGTGCTGCGGCTCGATGAGCTGCGCCAGGCTGAGGCCCTCCTGGCTGATGTCGGAGGCGCGGGTCAGGTAGGGCACTCCGCCCATGTACTTGTTCAGATAAATGTCGATTGGAGCCCGCTTCGCCTTCCGCTGTTCGCTCATCTGGTCCCTCGCGTGTTGCAACAACCTGCTCCCACCGTGAAGCAGGCTGTTGCGCAGGGTAGAAGCAAACAGAGCGCTGGCAAGAAAACGGCCGGCTGGCTCGAGGGGAGCCCTATAGTTTCGCCGCTCTTGCGAGAGGAGACAGCATGCGAACGATGTTGTTGGCGACGATGGTCATCGGCCTCATGGCCTCCCAGGCGCGAGCCCAGGGCAAGGCGAAGCCAGCGTCCACCGCGACGCAGCCCCCGGCGTCCAGCGCCGCCCAGCCGCAGACGGATGACGAGAAGACCCTCTATTCATTTGGGTACAACTACGGAAAGAGCCTCACCCTGCTCGGCATGAGCCCCTCCGAGCTGGAGCTCTTCAAGAGAGGCCTCACGGAGGGCAACACTGGCGCCCCTCCCGCCGTGGACGTGGATCGCTATGGTGCTCCCCGCGCGATGCAGGCGCTGACCCAGGGCAGGCAGGACAAGGCCAACGAGGCCTTCCTGCAGAGGGCCGCGCAGGAGAAGGGCGCGGTGAAGCTCCCCTCGGGCGTCGTCTACAAGGAGGTGAAGGCGGGCACCGGTCCCAGCCCCAAGTCCACGGACACCGTGGGCGTCAACTACCGGGGCACGCTCATCAGTGGTGATGAGTTCGACAGCTCGTACAAGCACGGCCAGATCGCCGAGTTCCCCCTCAACGGGGTCATCCCCTGCTGGACGGAGGGCATCCAGAAGATGAAGGTCGGCGGGCAGGCCAGGCTCGTGTGCCCCGCCAAGACCGCCTACGGCGACCGCCCTCCCCCGAGCTCCAAGATCATCCCGAACTCCGTCCTCGTGTTCGACGTGGAGCTGGTGAGCCTCCCCGGCGACACGTCCAAGCACTAGCCCGGAAGGCCCCCGGGAAAGAGGCAGGGGCTTCAGAGCGGCCTGGGAACAGCCATGGTCTGGCGGGGCGATGGCGGTAATATCGCCCCCCATGAACAAATCCCTCCTCGTAGCCGCAGGGGTGCTTCTGGCACCCGTGGCCTTCGCCGATGAGCCGTCTCCCTTGGAGCAGCGCCTCGACAGCATGGACCGCTTCTTCCCGCTGTCCGAGAGCGCGGCCACTCCGCCCACGGATGTGCGCGCGGAGACGACGGGCCAGGCCACCTCGAGCGACTCGGAGCAGGGCTACGGAGTGACTCAGCAGGTGGAGGTGGTGCTGGTGAAGCACCTGGCCCTGCGGGCTGGCGCGGAGCTGCGCAATGGCTCCCATGGCTTCACGCCGATCGCCCAGGGCAAGTACCAGTTCCTGCGCCAGAGCGAGCACGGGCTGAACGCCTCGGGAGGCCTGCGCTACAAGCAGGTGGGCTTCCAGTCCGACGGCGGCGAGGTGGAGAGCTTCTTCGCGGTGGGGCGGCGCTTCGGCAAGCTGCTGGCCACGGGCAACCTGGTGGCGGGCCGGGAGCTGAGCCACGGCGGCATGGACATCGAGGGCCACGCGGGCGTGGGCTACCTGCTCACCGAGCGCCTGATGGTCGGCGCCAACGCGCGCATCCAGCAGGAGGTGGAGGACGAGGAGGGAGAGCTGGGGCACACGGGCCGCGAGTTCGAGCTGCTCAGCGGCGGCGTGGTGGGCTACACCTGGGACGTGGTGGATCTGTCGCTGATGGGAGGCTGGTACATGCCGCGCGCCTCCAACAGCAGCGGGCCGCTGGCCATGCTGCGCCTGGGCGTCAACTTCTAGCGCTCCCCTGCTGCTCCTCGCCGCCCCGGTGCTGGGGCGGCGAGGTCCTTCCATGCCTCGTCGCGCTCGGAGCCGATTACGGCCCGATGACGATGAGGCGGCCGATCCCGAAGCCGTTGCGGCTCACCACGTCCACCCCGGCGCGGGTGCGCAGCGCGCCGTTGAACGCGGCGATGGGGCCGGTGGTCCCGTCAAAGACGGTGCCCGGCGTGGCTCCCGGCGCCAGCTCGAGCTTCAGCGTGTACAGCACGGTGCCCTGGGCGATGGTCGAATCGGTAGGCACCGCGCCCGCCCCATCCGCCTTCTGGCTCTGAGCGGTGACGAGCACGCCCTGCATCGGCCCGCTGGCGGGCAGCACGGCCTTGGCGGCCATGGGGTTATGCCCCGGAGGCAGCGCCGAGCCGGGCACGAACCCATCGGTGGCCAGGCGCACGCGGGACGCATCCGCCGGCAGGTTGAAGCCCACGCCGAAGCCCTTCAGCTCCTTCGACGCCACCAGATCCAGGACCAGCAGCGTGGGGGTCGAGGCCGGGTTGCGCACGAGGCGGAGATCGCCCCCCGTGGGATCGGTGTAGACGAGCGCCGTGATGGCGGCCCCGACGTCGAAGCCCGCGCTGTCCGCCGTGATCACATCCAGGGAGGCGCGCAGGGTGTAGCCCGTACCGGCCTGATCCACGCCCAGGTCCTTGAAGGCAGCCCGGCCGTTCGCCACCGGCACCGAGAGCGTGCCCTTCAGGGCCGCGGAGGCGGGGTTGTTGCCCAGGGCGACCGTGACAGTCCCCGAGGCCGTGGACGCCAGGTTGCCGTAGGCATCGGAGACCTCGACGACGGGGGCCTGGCTCAGCGGCAGGTTGGACGGTCCACCCTGGGGCTGGGTCGCGAACGCCAGCTGCGCGGGGGCCGCGTGCGTCACGGTGAAGGCGTCACCCGTCGCGCTGCCGCCTCCCACGACCACGGACCGCAGCCGGTACGAGCCCGCGCGCTGAGCGCTCAGCCCGTCGAAGGTGGCCAGGCCGTTGGTGACCGCCAGCTCCGTGGTGCCCTGCAGCGCCGCGCTCGTGGGCGCAGCGGCCAGCTCGAGCCGGACGGTGCCATCGGCCAGGTTGCCGAACGCATCCGTCACCTGCACGCTCACGGCGGGAGAGAACGCCGAGCCCGCCACGGCCGCGGTGGGGCCGGCGGTGAACGACACATGCTCCGCGGGGGCGGCGCTCACGTTCAGAGACTGGCTGGCCCCGGAGGGACCGCTGGCGCCCACCGTGGCCTGCAGGGTGTAGCTGCCCGCCTTCTGGAGGCTCAGGCCGCTGAAGGTGGCCTGACCGTTGGTGGCCTCCACATCCGTGAGGCCCTGGAGCGTCACGCCCGTGGGCGCGGAGAGCAACCCCACGTGGACGGTGCCCTGAGCCGCGTTGCCGAACGCATCCGTCACCTGCACGCTCACCGCGGGCGAGAAGCCCTTGCCCGCCACGGCGGAGGTGGGCGACGCCGTGAACTGCACGGAGGACGCCGCAGCCGCGGTCACGCTGAACGCCCCGCTCGTCGCGCTGGGCCCGCTGGCGCCCACCGTGGCCCGCAGGGTGTAGCTGCCCGCCTTCTGGAGGCTCAGGCCGCTGAAGGTGACATCCCCGCTGGTGGCGTCCGCCTGCGTGGTGCCCTGGAGCGTCACGCCCGCGGGCGGAGAGACCAGATCGACGTGGACCGTGCCGCTGGTCGCATTGCCGAACGCATCCTCCACATGCACGCTGGGAGCCGGGCTGAACCCCACGCCCGCGGTGGCGGCGGAGGGAGCCGCGGCGAACGACACCTTCGCGGCGGCCGCCGGCGAGATGACGAACTCCTGGCTGGTCGCGGGGATCCGCTGCTGCCCGGAGGACGCCTCGAGGGTGTAGCCGCTGCCGGCCTTCACCACCTTGAGATCCGCGAACGTCGCCACGCCCTGGGTGAACGAGGCATGCTGCGTCCCGGAGAGGCTGGCGCCGTTGGCACTGCCGAGCTTCACCAGCACCTCGCCCGTGGCCCTGTCGTCCACGTTGCCATGCGAGTCACGCGCCTCCACCTTCACCGTGCCCAGCAGCTCGCCCGCGGTGGCGCTGGCCGGCTGGCTGGTGAAGGCCAGCCACAAGCCGTTGCCGGGCTTGACCTTGAAGGGGGTGCTCTCCGCCACCTTGAGGCTCGCGGCGCTGAACTTCAGGGTGAAGTCACCCACCTTGTCGACCATGAGATCGCTGAACGTGGCGACCCCCTGGGAGACCGTCGCCGTGCGAGCACCCAGGATCTGCGCGCCCGTGTTCGCCGGATCCACGAGCGTGGCGGACACCTCACCCGAGGCGCCAGTCGCCGCGTTGCCGTGAGCATCCACCACGCGCACCTGGACGGTCGGCGCGATGGGCTGCCCCACCGTCGCCTCGCTCGGGCCCACGACGATCTCGAGGCCCTTCGCGGCGCCGTGCGACACCGCGAACGGCGTGCTGACGGCCTCCTTGCCCGAGAAGGCGGCCTTGAGGACGAACCCGCTGCCCACCTTGGGCACCGAGATGTCCGAGAACGTGGCCTGCCCCTTCGAGAGCGGCTGGCGGAGGGTTCCCTCCAGCGTCGCGCCCTCGGGCCCCGCGTAGAGCGACAGCTCCACCTCACCCTTGGCGTCCGTGACGGTCTTGCCGTCCTCGTTGCGCAGGGTGATCTGGAAGCTGCTCAGCGCCTGATCCGCCGTACCGTCCGAGGGCTGGGTGGTGAAGGCCAGCGTCCGCTTGGAGGTGTCCTCCCCGCACCCGGCGAGCACCGTCAGCCCGACGAGGAGCACGGAAAAGAGTGTCTTGAACCGCAAGGTCGTCTGCTCCGAGAAAAGAGAGTGGCTGTTCACGGCCGGCCTCCGAAGTGCTGCAGCAGCGCGGAGAGGTCAGCGTCATCGATACCGTTTACCTGGCCCGTCATGTCCTGGTTCCACTCGTAGAAGGGAGTCTCGGTGGTGGCCGGCGAAGTGCCCAGGCGGCTGGAGGTGGCCAGGATGTCCTGGAAGTCGATCTGCAGGTTGCGATCCCAGTCCCCGTTGCCGTTGACACCCTTCTCCGCCGTGGCGGACGGGTAGATCTCCCAGAGGCCTCGGCCGAAGGTGGCCGCGCGCACGAAGGCGCCCGTCTTGCTGAGGAAGAGGTCATCCACCCAGACCATGGGCATGCCCGCGCCGAAGCGCTGCCACGTCTGGCCACCGTCCGTGGTGCGGTACACGCCGATGAAGTTGCCCACGTAGATCGTCTGGTTCGTGGTGTCGCTGGGATCGTAGCGGACCACGTCCACCGGCAGGTTGGGCAGGTCGCTGGTGCCGTTGCCCTTGAGCGGCTGGAACGTCTGGCCGCGATCCTGGGTGATGAACAGGTGGCCCAGGGCGTCCGGAATCGGAGTGCCCGCGCTGGTCGTCGTGGCCACGCTCGCCACGACGAAGACATCCCCCAGCGGCTTGCCCGAGGGGCCCGGCGGGAAGTCGATGCTGGAGGTGCTCAGCATCCGCTCGTCCGTGGAGAGCGTACCGTCGTTGTTGAGGTCAACCCCGAGCAGATTGCTGCGCGTCCAGGTGCACTGGCTGGCCGGAGTGGTCAGCGTGCAGTTGCTCGTCACGCGGAAGCGGCCGCCGCTGGTGGCCACGCCGATCAGACCGTCCCACACGGTCGACGGGAAGAGGTTGCGGTGGATGCCAGAGGAGCACGCCCCGGTATCGGGCGGGCCCGCCGGGTCCCCGAGCATCTCCCAGGAGTTGCTGGAGAAGAACGGATCACCCACGTAGCGCCACACGCCCTTGTCCGTGACGGTGAGGACCGCGGGCCCGGTCTCCGCCGTGGTGGTGCGAATGGGCTGCAGGCGCGTGAGGAACTGGTTGGCCGTCCCGTCACCCGAGCAGGGCAGCGTCGGGTAGTCCTGCGGGGGCCCGTAGAGGAACCAGTTCTCGCCTCGGTTGCAGTCCATCGTGTCGGGATCGCACAGGCGAATCGACACGTTGTAGACGGAGCCATACAAGATCCGGTCGCCCGGGGACTCCGCGGCCGCGGCGCCGATGCCGTCACCGCCGATGATCTGGTTGAACGTCGTCGGGAACTCCGGGCTGTCGCGGTAGCGCGTGCCGTTGTCCTGGAGGCCGCCGTAGACGAGGAAGGGGTTGCCCGTGGCCTCGTCTCCCGAGGCGATGTTGTAGAACAGATGGGAGACGATGCCCCGGTTGGGGTAGTCCCACCGGACGGTGCGATCGGAGGGGGCGCTGGTCGTGAAGACGTTGCGCGACACGAAGAGGCCGCCGTCCGTGCCGGCGATGGCGATGTAGCCACCCGTCGACGGACGCACGATCTTCAGCACATGCCAGTCCGCATGCGCGTACGGCAGCCGCCCATCCGCCGTCTGCCCGCCGTTGCCGGAGGGCAGCCAGTGGGTGACCAGCTCCCAGGTGGGCGAGGAGTTCGTCCCAGTAGTCGTCCGGATCGCGCACAGCGAGCCGCCGATGAGCACGTTGTTGCTGTTGGCCGGATCCACCGCGACGACCTGGTCGTACCAGGCCTGGCCCGTCTGCACGTTCTGGCTCCGGCAGTTCGTGCTGGAGGTGGTGGGGTTGCGCAGCGTCCCCAGGGCGCTCACGAACGTGGCGCCGGAGTCCGTGGAGCGCCAGATGCCCGCGCCGCTCGTCGTGTCGGTGGCGGCCACCTGGGCGTAGATGACCGTCGTCCCGTCCGCGGCAGGGGTGCCACCCGCGATGTCGATGCGCGCCACGCTCGTGCTGGGCAGCGCGCCGGCCACCGCACGCGAGCTCCAGGTAGCGCCCGCGTCACTGGAGGTCCAGATGTCGCCCGGGCCCGCCTCGCCGCTGGCGACCCAGCGGCTCATGCCATTGACGGTGCCAGCATAGACAATCGACCAGATGGCATCGATCGCCGGGGTGGCGTTGGGCAGGTCCACCAGCGCATAGGTCTGCCCGCCATCCACCGAGCGGAACATGCCCACGTCGGTGCCCACCAGGACCGTGTTGGAGTTGGAGGGATCCACCGCGATGGCGCGCACGCTCAACGCCTCCACCGAGGCGCCGCCCCCCGCCGGGGGATAGGTGCCGGTCAGCCGCACCATCGGCGACCAGGTGATGCCGCCGTTGGTGCTCTTCATCATGTGTCCGCTGGGCGAGTCCGTGAAGTCACCGAGGCCCGCGTAGATCGTCTCCGGATCGTTCGGATCCATGGCGATCGCGCCGACGGCCAGGTTTCCCGTCGTCTCGGTGATCGGGTACCAGATCGGGTTCTTCTCGTTGAAGGAGAACGTCTTCCAGATACCGCCGCCCGAGGTGGAGGTGTAGGCGACGTTCGGGTTGGCGGGGTTGACCGCGATGCCCGTGGTGCGGCCGGAGTCCACCTGCAGGTACTCGGTGCCGTTGAACTGGTAGCGCGCGTCCGTCGGGCCCAGGTTGACCCACGTCTTGCCGGGCGCGTTCATCGCCGAGGGCGAGACCAGGTTCTTATCGGGGCCCGCGGCCTGGTTCTTCGGCATCAGGTCCTGCCACCGAGCCGCCTCCTGCCGAGCAATCCGGGCTACCGCGTCGGCCGACTCGGAGGTCGTCTCGCCGTAGTAGTTGCGCCGCGCCATCTTGCGCAGCATCGCCTCGTCCCAGACCTCGTCCTCGGCGCCCTCGGCCTCGTTCTCCTCGAGCTCCTCGGAGGCCTGCGGGGTGAGGACGTAGGGGCTCTCCTTGTCGTCCGTCTTGATGAAGTCAGCGAGCTGCGCGCGGTGGTTGACGTTGCGCCACCGTCGGTAGGCACTCACGCCCGTGGGGACCAGGGCGGCTGAGAGGCCAATACCAATGATGGCTCCTACCAGGACTCGTTTCTGCAGGGCCAAATCGAATCTCCTCGGAGATCCAGAGGGGGAAGGCCCGGCAGAGTAACGAATCCGTTGTCTGGATGGCAAAGCGGAGCCGAAACCCCGCAGCCCGTCCGGACTTGCGGTTATTTCCCGAGCGCGGCCTCGGTGGCGCGCAGCAGCGGCTCGGCGCTCACGGGCGAGCCCGTGGCGTTCACCATCCACTGGTCCGGCGTCACCGAGCCGTAGCGGGCCATGCGCTCGAACTCCGCGCCCAGGGGGCCCTTGCGCCTCATCTGCTCCTCGATCTGGAAGGCGATCAGGTGGCCCAGCGGGTAGTCCGGCAGGTACATGGGATAGGCGATCATGTGGCTGTAGATGCCCAGCAGCGGCGTGCCCTGCCCTCCCAGCACCGGCGCGTAGTAGCGATCCCAGATCTCCTTCGCGATCGCCGCCGTCGCGTCGCGGAGCTGCGCGGGCGTGGCATCCGGATGGTCATACATCCAGTGCCACACCGCGGTGTCCACGAGAGCGACGCCCGCGATCTCCCACGTGGACCAGAAGTCGTTGAGCACCCGCTCGCGCTCGGCCACCGCGTCCGGCTTGCCCAGCCCGAGCAGCTCCTGATCCCGCGCCTGGAAGACGAAGGCCAGCGCCTCGGTGAAGGCGTTGTTGGGCACTCCGGACAGCAGCGTGTGGTCCACGTCGTAGAGCGAGAACACCTGCTCCACGTTGTGCCCCAGCTCGTGCACGGCGATGTTGTAGCCCTTGTAGTTCATCCCGTCCTTCTCCACCCGGGTGCGCAGGTGGGGGAAGTCGCCGCGCCGCATCGCCTGCATGGCGTGGCCCGCGCCGCGCGAGGGATCCACCCGGATGTGCTCGGCCAGGTACGAGGCCCGCTCCTTCGAGAAGCCCAGCCCCTGGAGGATGCGGGGGATGTCCTTCGCGAAGGCCTCGGGCGTCGGGTAGCGCTGGCGGGTCAGCTTGTCCAGGTCGGCCTCGGAGCGAGAGGAGCCCGGCCGGAACCCGTTGAACCACAAGTCCTGCGGCTCCAGCTTGCGCCCCAGCCGCTGCTCGATCAGCTGCGCCACCCGAGGCACCAGCGGCGAGGTGAGCACCTGCGTCAGCAGCGCCTTCACCCGCTCCTCGGGGATCTCCCGCTGGAACTCGAAGGTGCGGGCGATCTGCGTCGGCGCCACCGGCACGTAGGGATCCACGTGGCGCGCGGCGTGGAAGTGCGCCAGCAGCCGCGCGTACCGCGTGTCCGGCTCGGGCGCGGGCTCCTCCGTGGCCGGCTTCGCCGGGGCGTCCGCCTCTAGCTCCTCCGGCGGAGTCACCGAGACGGAGTTGGTGAACGGATCCCAGTCCACCCGAGGGTTGTTGATGACGATCGCCGGGATCGTCTGGGTGACGATGCGCTCCATCACCTTGATGATCAGCCGCTGCTTGGCGGGACCCTGCTCCTTGTCCGCGTAGTCCGCCTTGAGCTCGTCGCGCAGGTTCCAGTGGCTGATGAGGCGCAGGCCCTTGGGGAAGGGCCGCCGCCGCTCCTTCCCGTCCAGCACGTGGTGCATCCAGATGTTGTACTCGGCGATGTAGAGATCCGCCGCCGCGCCCGCGCTGGAGACCTCCTGCTGCACGTCGGCGGGGACCCGCCGGTAGAAGCGCCCGGCCAGCCGCATCTCGGCCCACTGGCGGCGCGAGTAGTCCTGGGCGTGCGCGGTGCGCTCGGCCAGCGTGGTGAGCGGGAAGTTCAGCAGCACCACGAAGCCGAGCTTCGACTGGAACAGGTCATCGGTGAGGTGCGCGCTCGGATCGTACGCGGCCATCACCGGGTCCACCGGCAGCAGCGGCCCCACGTCCACGTCCGAGGCCCACCGCAGCTCACGGCCCAGCTCGTTGAAGTGGCCATCGAGCTGCTCGAAGATCCGCTCGAAGCGCTCGAAAGTGGCGTCGAGGACCTTCTGATCCGAGATGAAGTTCTCGCGAGCAAACGCCGCCAGATCCCCATCCTCCGGGCGCCACAGCCCCGCCACCTGCTCCACGCCGCGCTCGATCCGCGCCCGCTGAGCCTCGCCGTGCTTCACCACCAGCTCCGCCTTCAGCGCCCCGGTGTCCGGCTTCTGCGAGGGCGAGGGAGCAGCCTTGCTCGGTGAGGACGTCATGGGTGAGGCCTCCGGGGAAGCGGGCGCTGGCTGCGCCGAAGACTCAGTCGGCGCCGAGGGAGCGCCTGTCTGCGCGGTGGCACAACCGAGCATCGTCAGCAGGGGGAGCAGTCGAGCGGAGCGGGGCAGGAACGTACGCAAGCACAGCCTCCAGAAAAGCGAAGAGGGCCCGACCCTCTCGGATCGGACCCTCCAGTGCAACGAAGAACGAGAGCTGGCTAGGCCGCGCGCACGTTCTGGGCCTGCAGGCCCTTGGGGCCTCGCGTCACCTCGAACTGGACCTTCTGCCCCTCCTGGAGGGTGCGGAAGCCATCCATGTTGATGGCGGTGTGGTGGCAGAACACGTCCTCGCCACCGCCGTCCTGAGTGATGAAACCGAACCCCTTTGCATCGTTGAACCACTTCACAGTTCCAGTAGCCATTGCTCTCTTCTCTTCTTTGTTCTTCACGGACGCGGAAATCGCCGTCCGGTCCCTACGAGAAAACCCGTTAGAGCACCTCAGAATGTAAGCGGGCGCGCCACCCGTGTCCACACGGGAAAGCTACCAGCCACACGTCTGGCCCTTGTTCTGCGCCTTCAGCCACTGGTGGAGCGGAGCGAAGTACTCGATGAGGGGCGAGGCATCCATCTCGCGCTTGCCCGTCATGACGAAGAGCGCGTCCTGCCACGGCTTGCTGGCGCCCAGCTCCAGCATGGCCTGCAGCCGCTTGCCGGCCTCCTTGTTCCCGTAGACGGAGCACTCGTGCAGCGGGCCCTTGTAGCCCGCGGCCTCGCACATGGCCTTGTGGAACTGGAACTGGAGGATGCGGGCCAGGAAGTAGCGCGTGTACGGCACGTTGGCCGGCACGTGGTACTTGGCGCCCGGATCGAAGTCCTGCTCGGAGCGCGCCACCGGAGCGGAGACGCCCTGGTACTTCTCGCGCAGCGCCCACCACGCCTTGTTGTAGTCCTTGGGCGAGGTCTTCCCCGCGAAGATGTCCCAGCGCCACTGATCGATCAGCAGACCGAAGGGCAGGAACGCCACCTTGTCCAGCGCGTCCTTCATCTGCAGGTTGATGAGGTTCTTGTCGTTCTTCTCCACGTCCTTCAGCAGGCCGATCTGCTTGAGGTAGGCCGGGGTGATGGAGAGCGTGATCGCGTCACCGATGGCCTCGTGGAAGCCGTCGTTGGCACCGGCCTGATAGAGCACCGGGAGGTTGTAATAGTAGGTGTAGTAGTAGTCGTGCCCGAGCTCGTGGTGGATGGTGACGAGATCCTCCTCGGTGGGCTTGATGCACATCTTGATGCGCAGATCGTTGTTGAAGGTGACGTCCCAGGCGCTGGCGTGGCAGACGACCTCGCGGTCGCGCGGCTTGGTGAGCATCGAGTGCTCCCAGAAGCTGGCCGGCAGCGGCTTGAGCCCGAGCGAGGTGAAGAAGCCCTCGCCCGTCTTCACCATCTTGATGGCGTCATAGCTCTGCGCCTTGATCGACGCCGTCACGTCCAGGTTCGCCTGCCCGGGGTACGGCTCCACCAGGGGATAGATGTTGTTCCACTCCTGGGCCCACATGTTGCCCAGCAGGTGCGCCGGGATGGGCTTGCCCATGGGCACCTTGTCCGCGCCGTACTTCTGGGCGAGCCGGGCGCGCACGTAGCAGTGGAGATCGTCGTACAGCGGCTTCACCTGCATCCACAGGCGCTGGACATCCTTCTCGAAGGCGTCCGGGGACATGTCATAGGCGGACTTCCAGAGGTCGCCCGTGTTGGAGAAGCCGATCTCCTTGGAGCCCTCATTGCCCAGGGTGACGAAGCGCTCGTAGAGCGGGCGCATGGGCGGAGAGATGCTGTGCCAGCCGGTCCACGCGTCGAGCAGCTCGTTGTAGTCGCGGCTGGCGGCCATCACATCCTCCAGCTCGCCGAGATCCTTGCAGGTCTCCTTCCCGGCCTGATCCTTCTTGCAGTACTTGCCCTTACCGTAGGCGCCCTCGAGCTTGGCGGCGATGGAGGCCATCTCGGCGCGCTTCTGAGGATCCGAGGGCGCGGCGATGGACGAGTTGACCCGCAGCAGGTGCAGCGTGCGAGCCGTGTCCGGATCCAGCTTCAGCCCGTCGAAGCGGCGCGAGTCCTTGATGGCCTGGTTCATATAGGCCAGCACGTCCTCGTTGATCCAAGCGGCGTTCTGCTCGGTGTCGTCGGTGATGTACGTGGACTTGATCCACTCGGCGGTGGCCTGCTTCACCATGAGGCGCTTGAGCTCGGTGTTGATGCGCTCCACGAACTTCTTCGCCTCTTCGACGGTGGGCTTCGCCTGCTTGGAAGGACTCGCGGGGCCTTGCCCCTGAGCCGCCGCAGGCAGGGCGGACAGCAGCGCGACCGCACAGGCCGCACGCAGGGTGGACAGCGGGGAGAGGTGTCGAATCATGGCGCGCGACCCTAGAGGAACCGCTCCCCGAAGGCACCCTGAAACGTTGGGTCCCCATGGGTGACGCAGCGCGAAAAGCCCACGGCTCTACAACATGTCTGCTCGGAGGCCGGGCGGGCACAATCCGGGCGCCCTCGCGCTGGACTGCTCGGCGTTGCAGCTTGGAGTCATGCTGCTGGGACTGACAGGGGATCCCCGATGGCCCGTGCCCGCCGAGGCCCTCGTGGAGGCGCGTTGCTTCCTCGAGCGCCAGAAGGACCGGCACGTCGTGGTGGCCCCTCACACGGATGTGGATGGCCTGTCCTCCGGTGTGCTCGCCCTGCGGGCGCTCCGGACCTTGGGGGCCCGCACCACGCCCCGGCTCCCCGGCAAGGGGGAGCATGCCCACTCGCCCGCCTTTCAGGAGCGCCTGCGCGGCGCGGGTGCCGAGGCGCTCGTGGTGCTTGATATGGGGAGCCGTCCCGCTCCCATCGTCCCGGGCCTGCCGACGCTCGTCGTCGATCACCACCCGTCCACCGAGTTCCCCGAGGGCGCGCTGGTGCTCTCCAGCTCCGGCCATGAGCCCGTCGCTCCCACCAGCTTGCTGACCTATGCGCTCGTCTCACCGCTGATCGTCCCCGGTCCGCTGGAGTGGCTGGCGGTGCTCGGGACGGTGGCGGATCTCGGCGCGGAGACAGCCCTGCCCTCTCTCAAGGACGCGCTGCGGCGCGCGGGCCGCAAGGCCATCACCGAGGCCGTGGCGCTGCTGAACGCCGCTCGGCGCTCCTCCCGCTTCGCCGCGCCCCTGGCGCTCGAGGTGCTGATGCGAGCCGGGAGCGCCTCGGACATCAGCGAGGGCCGCATCCCTGGCGTGGATGCGCTCCGAGACTGCCGCCTCGAGGTCCAGCGAGAGGTGGCCCGCTGCGCGAAGGCGCCGCCCCGCTTCTCGGGCAAGGTGGCGCTGCTGCTGTTCAGCTCGGGCGCCCAGGTCCACCCGCTGGTGGCCGTCCGCTGGGCCCAGCGGCTGCCGGAGCACATCGTCGTCGCCGCCAATGCGGGCTACCTGCCCGGGCGCGTGAACTTCTCCCTGCGCAGCCGCGAGCCCAGGGATCTGATCGAGTTCCTGCGAGGGCTCAACCTGCCCCCCTTCCAGGGAGAGTTCGCCCACGGCCATGCCCACGCCACCGGTGGGAGCCTCTCCGCGCGCGAGTTCCTCCGCTTCACCGAGGCGCTCGGCTTCCGAGGCCTCCAGGCGAACGACGTGGAGCGGCGCGGCGTCGCTCCAGGCTGAGCCGCTGACCGCGACTTCAGCAATGACAAGGTGGACGCGGGAGAGATCGGCGCGGGCCTGCAAGAGGAAGAGCCTGGATTCCGAGGAAGTCCTCGGAGTGAGTCCCGGGCTCTTCCCTTTTGTCCACCTGAGTCAGGCCGTGCTCCTGGAGTGGGACTGACTCATCTCGTGGGCGCGATCGGTCACCTGTTATGGTGCCCACCTTCGCTGAGCCGAGCGGCAGAGAAGGTGCACCATGAAGATGACCCTGCAGTACGACGCGGCCAACGACATCTACCTGCTGACGTGCGTTGAAGTGCGAATCGACAGCGTGACGTCGCTCCAGGAGTGGTCCACTCAGATCCGCGAGCTGCTCAATCCCCTGCCGAAGAAGATCTACCTGGCCATCGACATCCGGGACTTCCACCTCTCGGCGCAGATGGCGCCCGCGTACGGCCCGCTCGCCAAGGAGATCGTCACCCGCTACACGCTGGGCACGGTCCGCTTCGGCTCCGCGGAGAACACGACCCGCGCGGCCATCCGCCTGCAGGCCAGCCTCAACCAGTACCCTTCCAACATCATGCCGGACCTCGAGACCGCGGCCGCCGTCCTCAAGGAGATCCGCGAGCTGTCCGGCAAACGCTGAACCCCCCTCGCAGGAGCAGTCACCATGGCCGTCCCCCCCACCGGCTCCCCGCCCGCGGATCCTGCTGTCCTGCGGCGCATGATCTTTGGACTCTGGACCACGCGGTCCCTCTACGTCGCCGCGGAGCTGGGCGTCGCGGACCAGCTCGCCTCGGGGCCTCGCTCCTGTGAGGAGCTCGCGGCGGCCTGCGGAGCGGACTCCTCGGCGCTGTACCGCGTGCTGCGCGCCCTGTCCGGCCTGGGCCTCTTCACCGAGACGGATCCGCGCCACTTCGCCCTCGCCCCGCTGGGCGAGTACCTGCGCAGCAACGTGCCCGGCTCCATGCGCGCCTTCATCCGGATGATGGGGGCGAGCTGGCACTGGCGCACCTTCGAGGGGATCCTCTCCAGCGTGCGCACTGGCCAGCCAACCACGGAGGGCATGGGCGGCCAGAGCCTCTACTCCTTCCTCGGGCAGAACCCGGAGCAGGAGCAGCTCTTCGATCAGGCGATGACGAGCTTCTCCTCCGTGGAGCACGAGGCTATCCGTCAGGCCTGGGACTTCACCACCTCGGGGACGCTGGTGGACGTGGGCGGTGGACGCGGGCACCTGCTGGCGGAGCTGCTGGGCGCTCATCCCGGCCTGCGCGGCATCCTCTTCGACAGGCCCTCGGTCGTCGCGGGCGCGCGGGACGCCATCCGCGAGCGGGGCCTCGATGGGCGCTGCGAGCGCGTGGGCGGAGACTTCTTCGAGTCCGTCCCCTCCGGCGGCGATGCCTATCTGATCAAGTACGTCCTCCATAACTGGGACGACGCGCGCGTCAGCGCCATCCTCCAGAGCTGCCGGCGCGCCATGAAGCCCTCGGCCCGGCTGCTGCTGGTGGAGCAGCTCGTGCAGCCCGGCAATGCGCCGGATCCGGTGCGGCTGCTGGACGTGGAGATGCTCGTGCTGGTGGGAGGACGCGAGCGCACCGAAGAGGAGTTCCGCGGGCTGCTGGCCGCCAGCGGCTTCTCCCTGGTGCGCGTGGTGAACACCCGCCTGCCGCTGTCCATCGTGGAGGCAGCCCCGGTCTGAGCGCCCTCCCGTGAGGGCCTATGGCGTTCCGCTGCCGCCGCTCGCGGGAGCGGGCGCCGGCTCGGGAGCCTTCTTGCCCTCCGGCACCTTGAAGCCCAGGTACGTCCCGGAGCTGATGCCCATCAGGCCCAGCAGCGTGGCGCTGAAGTTTGGCATCTCGAGCTGGCGGTAGACCGAGGCGCAGAAGATGACGCCGAGCACCAGTGTCCACACGAAGAGCTGGAAGCGGTGCAGGCTGATCGTGCCGCTGGCGTCCGTCAGCAGATCCCGGATGAAGCCACGAGACTCCAGCGGCTTGCCCGCCTCCGGGGGCACAGCGGCCGAGGGCTGGTCGCCCGCGGTCTGCTTGGACTGATCAATCAGCGCCGACCCCAGCGCCGTGCCCGCGCCGATCCCGAGCAGTGCCAGCACCGAGTCGGTGATCGTGTCCAGCTCGTCGTTGATCATCCAGATGAAGAGGTACGCCGTGACCACGAGGAAGAACCAGAAGGCCATCTGGAACAGCGAGAGGTTATAGGGCTGCTTCAACACAGGCAGCGTCGCGGGCCCCGAGCGGATCAACCCGCCCTTGCGGCAGAGCCAGAGGAAGAGCAGCGCCCCTCCGACCGAGATCCCCACGAAGAGGAACAGCCGCGAGCGGGGGATGATCTCGAGCTGGAAAGCGGTGACGTTGCTCGGGACCGAGAACTGATCGGTGGCGCCGACGCTGATGCTGACCGGGCGCAAGTAATGGGAGGGGCTGCCCAGGAGCAGGCGCCAGACATCGTCCGACTGCTGCGTCCGCAGCAACCGATACCGCACATGGCCACCCGCCGCGTCGCACGAGCTGGGCTGGAGCCCCTTGATCGCCATCCCATCGATGAAGAGGACGATCCCGCTGCACATGTCGTTCGCCTGCTTCAGCAGGGCCGGGAAGTTCTGCACGTGCACGGAGAACAGGTCATCCAGACCGGCCGTGGTCCAGTGCTCTTCGAAGTACGAGTGGGCGTAGTAGACGCGCGGGGCTCCATTGTCGTCCTGGACCTTGGGCGCATCCGGCGGCTCGATCTGCGCCAGCGCTGAATGGGCCACGAGCAGGACTCCGAGGACCAGCAATGTGCGCATATCTCCTCCTTCACCCAGTGTAGACGAGCCGCTTCCCGGAGCGACTCTGTGGCGAAAAAGGGAGGGGGATGTTTCGGGTTACAGCTCTGCTGGAAAATGATTCTCTCTTCTTGCGAAATCTCTGTTTTCCAAGATAGAAGAGGATATCAAGGGTGCATTTTTTCATCGCGGCAAGACTCCAATGACGATGATGCAAGCGCAGAAGCGGCAGCCTCTCCCCTTTGGCGACTACCTCCTGCTGGACCGTGTAGGCATTGGCGGCATGGCCGAGGTGTGGCGCGCGAAGATGTTCGGCGCGGAGGGGCTCGGACGGCTGGTGGCCTTGAAGCGGATCCTTCCGCACTTCGCGGATGACGATGAGTTCGTCTCCATGTTCCTGGACGAGGGGCGCATTGGCCTGCAGCTGCTGCACACGAACGTGGCGCAGGCCTTCGAGCTGGGACAGATCGGCCCCTACCCGTTCCTCTCGCAGGAGTACATCCCGGGCAAGTCCCTGGGCGATCTGCTGGCCCACTTCCGCCGGGCCTCCGAGCCGGTGCCGCTGCCGCTGGCCTGCTACTGCATCTCGCGGATGTGCGCGGGCCTGGACTACGCGCACCGCAAGACGGACGGGCGCGGGAGGCTGCTGAACATCATCCACCGGGGCCTCTCGCTCGAGGACGTGCTCATCTCCTACGAGGGCGAGGTGAAGGTGATCGACTTCGGCATCGCCCGGGCGGCGGGCCGGGTGACGCAGACGCAGCCCGGCATCCTCAAGGGCAAGATCGGCTACATGAGCCCGGAGCAGATCGACGGCTCGCCGCTGGACAGGCGCTCGGACGTGTTCGCCATCGGCGTGTGCCTCTATGAGCTGCTCACGGGTCAGCGGCCGTTCGCGGGGGACAGCGATCTCGCCACGCTGGAGCTGACGCGCAAGGCGCGGGTGACGCCGCCCTCCGTGCACAACCCGTATGTGCCTCGGCCGCTGGATCAGATCGTCCTCAAGGCGCTCGCCAAGGACGTCAAGGATCGCTTCGAGTACGCGGGCGAGCTGGGTGACGCGCTCCAGGACTTCCTCATCCACCGCGACCTGTGCTTCGACCAGGAGACCCTGGAGCGCTACATGCGCAACACCTTCTCCACGGACCTCGCACACGAGGCGCTGCGCCAGCAGGAATATGCGCGGCTGATCCCCCCGAAGGACTTCGACATCCACTGAGGGGCGGGCGGCAGGCTTCAGGCGCCGAGGCATTCCTGCGAGACTCGGGCGCCCACCCTGGAGCGTCCCATGCGCAAGCCTGCTGGCGGCGTCGGACGAGGGCTACAAGGCGAAGGAGCTGCTGCGGATCCTGAAGCTCGCGGGGGTGACGAGGGACTGAAGCCTGGAGCTTCTACCCCCCGAGGAGCCACTGGGCCTCGGAGGGGAACTCGGTGAGGCGCACGCCCATGCGGTTGGGCGCCTGGGGCTGTCCGGCCGGGCGGGCCCAGACCACCTCGCCCCGGAAGGGCAGCTTGCAGCCGCCCACGTCAAAGGTGCCGTGGAGCAGCGAGCCCGGCATGAAGACGAAGGGCGCCTCCACGCTGAAGCCGCCCGTGGAGACGTCGGCGGTGCGGGCGAAGACGCGGTTTCCGAGCAGAAGCGAGAAGCGGCGCGAGTTACGAGCAGGGCGGGGGGAGGTGGGCATAGGCACATGGTGATACAGGCCCGTAGCCGCGCAAGTTTCCCGCTGGTTCTGAACCTGTCTGACTGTCGGACAGGTTTTGCTCAACGCGCACCGCCAGGACCGTGCCTCAGCGCAACTGAATCATGGCCTGGACCAGCGCGAGCGCCTCGGTGACGGTCTGCCAGACCTGCATGGCCTTGAGCTCCTCTTCGCCGTGCTGAAGGCTGTGCCTGGCGGCGCGCTCCAGCGGCTCCAGCGCGGCCTGGATGAGCGAGACCTGCCGAGGCAGATCCACCGGCATCGGCGCGGAGGCTGCCCTCGCGAGCGCGGGCGCCACCTGCACGGGACGCTCCGCCATGGCCGCCACCGCCTTGGTGAGCTGCTCCATGTACGGCGCGATATCCGCGGCCGGGGCTGGCGCTGCCGCGGGAGCCTGCAACGAGCGCTCCGCCAACGCCTTGAGCACCTTCGCCAGATGCTGGAGGTAAGGCGAGAGGTCCGGCCCGGGCGGCACGTTCACCACCGGCGCGGGCGGCGGCGTCTGCTTCACCTCGCGCGCCACCTTGGCCACCTCCAGCACGGCCTCTCGCAGCGCCTCCAGACGAGGCGTGACGGCGGCCACCGGATCCTGCCCGGGCTTCTTCTCCTGCTGGCCCTTGCGCACCGTCTCCGCCGCCTGCGCCACCGCCTGGCTCACCGCGCCGAGCTGCTCCTCGATGGCGCCGAGCTGGCCGGTGACGCGCGCCACCGGATCGTCCTCCTTGCCACCCATGCGCTTGACGCGCGCGAAGCCCTGCTTGATCTCCTCCCAGCGCTTCGCCTTCTCCGGCGAGAGCCTCCCGCGCAGCTCCGCCAGCTTGAGCAGGTTCTGCTCCGCGGCGGTGGTGAGCGTCTGGGACTCGCCCTGGTAGTGGTCGTCGATGAGCCGCTCCAGCTCCTCGTCGGTCATCGCCGCCACGACCTTCTCGGCGAGCTTGTTCATGTTGCGGTAGCTGCCCTGCAGCTTGAACGCGGGCTCGGTCCGGTAGCGCTCATCCTGCGCCGCCGAGGCGATGTACTGAAGATTTACCTTCAGCAGCACCCTCTGCACGCTGAACAGCCGCTGCAGCACCGCGACGATCTCCTGGATCTCCGCCGCCGCGTAGCCGTACGAGAGCTCGCCCGAGTTCACCTCTTCCCCGCGCGCCATCCGGATGAACTTCTGGATGTCGCCCGGATCGCGCGTGGCCAGCGGCGCCAGCGCGGGGTTCGAGGTGAGCGAGTTCTCGATGTAGCTGAGCGCGAACACATCCTCCTTGCCGTCGAGGATCTCGCCCAGGTTGTACGTGTCCGCGCGGTTGGCGAGCATGTCCGGGATGCGGAAGCGATCGCCCGTCTCCGTGTACGGGTTGCCCGCCATCACCACGCAGAACTTCTTGCCGCGCAAGTCATACGTGCGCGTGCGGCCGTTCCACACGCCCTCGACGCGGCGCTGGCCGTCGCACAGCGAGATGAACTTCTGGAGCAGCTCCGGATCCGTGTGCTGGATGTCGTCGAGGTAGAGCATCACGTTGTTGCCCATCTCGAACGACAGGTTGATGCGCTCCACCTCCTGCCGAGCGGTGGCGTTGGGCGCCTCCGCCGGATCCAGCGACTTCACCGAGTGCCCCAGCGCCGGGCCGTTCACCTTCACGAAGGTCAGCCCGAGCCGGCTCGCCACGTACTCCATGAGCGTCGTCTTGCCGTAGCCGGGCGGAGACATGAGCAGCAGCATGCCCATGCGATCCGTGCGCTTGTTCTCCCCCGCCGCACCGAGCTGCTTGGCCAGGTTCGCGCCGATGAGCGGCAGGTACACCCCGTCGATCAGCCGGTTGCGCACGAAGGAGCTGAGCACCTTGGGGCTCAGCTCCTCCAGCCGCAGCTTCTTGCGCTCGCGCTCCAGTTGCTCGCGCAGCAGGCCGCGGTAGGCGTGGTAGGCGGGCACGCGGAGCTGCCGGAACTCGCCCAGCCGCGCGAGGAACTCATCCAGCCGCAACGTCATCTTGCGGTCGGTGATGCGCGGGTGCTGCCCCAGCAGGCCCGTCACCTCCAGCGCCGTGAGCGCGCCGGCCTCCTGGCGATCCAGCTTGCGATCGGTGAGCAGCAGCACGGCGGCCTCCACCGCCACGTGCGCCGCTTCGCCAGGCCCCCCCTCGCGCTGGGCCAGGTACGCGTCCACCCAGGCGCGGGCGATGCGCAGGCGCTCGGGGAGGTTCTTCTCCAGCCCGCGCAGATCTTCCTCGAAGGCCGGGCGGTTGCCCTGCCGATCGAGCTGGCCGACAAAGGCATCCCGCAGCGCCACCGCCTCCGTGCTGGTGGTGAAGCGAGGCCGATCCGACCCCAGCTCCTCCACGAGGTAGCGGCCGGCCTGACGAGCCTCCGCGGGCGAGTGCACGATCTTGTTCGCGGTGAGGAAGGCGCCCACGCTCTCGCCCAGCTCGTCCCCGAGCACCGTCAGCTCCGCCGCGCTGGCGAACACCGTGCGCAGGCGGGCCAGGCTCCGAGCCCGGCGGTGGAAGATGGCACGGCCCGCGTCATCCGAGTCGAAGGCCCAGTAGAGGGCGGCCCAGGCGCGCGGCGTGGGAGCGAAGCGCAGCAGGCCCGCGCCCCGGTGGAGCGAGAGCAGCTTCTCCAGAATCGCCGCCGCGTCCGCGTCGTGGATGCCGCGCTCGTAGCCTTCATCGAAGCGCTCGGCGGAATAGGCGCGCACGCGCTCCAGCAGGGTGCCCGAGGTGATGGCCTCCTGCAGCGCCGAGAGGCTCAAACTGCCCCTCCCCTCCTCCGCGTCCGCGAGGAGGTTCGCGGCCAGGTACTCCGAGCGGTACACCTCGCGCGTCTCGGAGACGAGGTGCTGCTCCCACAGCTCCCGGTACTTCTCCAGCGCCGGATCCTCGATCCGCTGGGCATAGTCCGTTCCGGACAGCTGCATGTAGAGCGCGCCATCGCGCGGCACCAGCGTCAGGTCCAGCGCCTGCGTGTTGACGTTGAAGCGGTACTTGCCGAACTTGATGACGGCCTGGCCGTCCTCGAAGAGATCCTGGCGATCCCGCAGGGCGCGCAGCGCCTCCTGGCGCGCCGTCTTCACTCGGGAGAGAACCTCGTCCGCCCGGACGCTGTCCTGCAGCTCCATGAGCTGGTCGGAGAGCTGCCGCAGCTTCTGCACCATCGAGTCGGACGCGAAGTACGTGTTCAGCTCGTCGTCCGACTTGAAGGACTTCGCCCGGCGCTGCACGCCGACGAGGATGCGCTCGGCGGCGCTGAACAGGTTCTGCGCGCGGCGCTGGCGCTCGTCCACCAGCGCCTGCTTCTTGGCGCCGAACGCCTCGAGCAGCTCCTCGCGCTTCTGCGTGATCGGCCCGAGGAACTCATCGAACTCGCCGAAGCGCCCCTCCAGCTCCTCGAGCTGGACGGTGATGCGGGACAGGCCCTCGTCGCACTTCTCGGGCGTGTCCGCCACGGACAGGCCGCTCTCAATGTTTTGCGCGAGCAGCTTGAACTGGGCGCCGAACTCCGCGCGCTTCTCGCGGCCCACCAGCTCCTTGCGCTTCACCTGGAGCCCGGCGCGCACCCGGTTGAGCCGGGAGAACAGCTCGGAGATGCCCTCCAGGATTTTCGCACGCGCCAGCGGATCGCCCACCTGGAGCCCGCCCACCACCTCGCCCAGCACCTCCAGGCCCTTGCCGACCTTCTCGATGTCCTCGGCCAGCGGGGCCAGCTCCATCGTGGTCTGCACTGGCTCCAGCTTCGCGAGCAGCTCGTCCAGCCGCGTGCCCACCGGCTGGAGCGCCTCGCCCTTCTGGAAGAAGGTGACGCACTCGGCGCTGACCCGATCAGTCTCCTCGATGACCTGCTTCTCCAGCACCTCGACCCGGGCCAGCTCGATGTAGCGGATCTCCTTGAGGGAGATGAGCTGGCCGCGCTGCTGGCGCAGCTCCGTGAGGCCCTGCATATAGGCCTCGGCGTTCGTCAGCTCCTCCGGGCGCAGCTTCAGCAGCAGCTTCTGCTGCTTCTCGTCCGCGCCGGTGATGGCCTCCACCGCCCGCTTCTGGAGCGCCTGGACCTTCTCGAACTCGTCGATGATGAGCTCGGAGGTGCGGCGCAGCGCCTCCATGGGCGCCTGGAGCCCCACCTCGGCATGGGCCAGCCAGTAGTACGCGTCCAGCGCGCGAGTCACCGAGGAGATCAGATCCTCGTAGGTGCGCCGGGTGGGCTTCTCCGTCTTCGCCATCCGATGGAGCGTCAGCGCGTCGGAGATGCCTCGCACCAGCTCCGCGTTGCCCACCTTGCCCAGGTAGCCGGGGGCCGCGGGCATGGTGGCGGCGTGCTCGGCCGAGACGAAGGGCGTCTGCCAGATCTGCATCGGGTGGACGCGCGTCGGCTCGTTCGAGGTGGCGCGGAAGATCACCAGACACCCATCCGCGAAGAGGCTGAAGCCGTGCCCGAGCAGCGGGTTCTGCACCTCCTTGCGGACCAGGTTGTACGGGAAGAGGACGTAGGCGCCCTCGTCGCGGCGGTGGAAGACGTAGAGCACGTCCTCGCCGTTGGGCGAGCGGATGGCCTTGGCGAACTCCATGCCCTCGGAGGTGCCCTCGAAGACCTTGTAGTCGCCCGTCTGCAGGTAGAAGCCGCCGGGGAAGATGACGCCCTGATCCTCCGGCAGCCGCACGCACGCCTGCCCGATGGCGTCGATGCGGATCACGTGCTGGGTGCGCGTGTTGAAGACCAGGTAGCGGTGCGTCTTCTCGCGGAACGGCAGCACGCGCAGCAGGATGAGGGCGCCCACCTTCGCGTAGGCGATCTCCGCGTCATCCAGCGCCTGATCCGCGTCCTCCACCGGCTCGCTGTAGATGCCCAGGCCGGTGCTGGTGTTGTTCTCCACCTTGACGGTGAGGTCGCCCTTCACCGTCTCGACGAACACCTGATCCAGGATGTTGACGTGCGGGTGGGTGCCCAGCACGTAGCTCTCGCGCGAGGTGACGGTCCACTCGAAGTCGTGCGACGGCGGGAAGACGTGATCGCGCTCGCCCTGGTTGTCGATATAGGTGGCGCGGCCCTCGACATCGACGCTGAAGCGGAACACCTTGATGTCCCGCAGCGTGAGGCCCGTCTGGAAGATGGCCAGCAGCCGCGTCTCGTTGCGGCTGAGCTGCAGCAGCTTCGCGTCCTTGTAGTACTTGTACAGCTCCCCGAAGTCCTTCACGAACCGGGGATCGGCCAGGAAGCCGCCGGCCTCGGTAGGAGGCACCGCCGAGAGATCAAACCCCTCCGCCGTCTTCTCGAACTTGTGCAGCGAGAAGACGTCCGC
The DNA here is from genome assembly GCF_045802625.1 of Hyalangium sp. Lineage (NCBI taxonomy): Bacteria > Pseudomonadati > Myxococcota > Myxococcia > Myxococcales > Archangiaceae > Hyalangium > Hyalangium sp. Next base: position 121,735 of record NZ_JBJMQP010000007.1, read on the forward strand.
GACGGCCGTCTCCTTCTTCAGCCCGAGGAAGACGTTGTAGCCGAAGAGCAGGTACTTCCCGACGCTGATGATGTCGCGCGGGACGCAGTTGTTCTCCGTGCGGACCCGCTCGTTCCCGATGACGGTCAGCTCGGTGCCGCCGAAGAGCGCCTTGCGCCGCGCGTTGAGGTCCGCAGCCCGAGTGCCCAGCTCTCCAGCCTGAGCCAGCAGACGGGCGCGGATGACCTCGTAGCTGCCGCCCTCCAGCGTCGTCTCGCTCGCAGGAGCCGTGCCCGCGGGCTTCGCGCCGTCAGTTGCCATGATGATTCACCGGGAAGAAACGGAGAGGAAATCGAGAGAAAGGTGCACCCTCGCCTCCTGCCCTCTCTGGTTCAGGAGAGGCAGGAAGCGAGGGGCATGAACGGCGCGGGAGCGCGTGGAGCTACCCGCGGGACTTCTCGGCGGAGGCGGGCCGGCCGCTGCCCTCCACCACGGGCCCCGGCTGCGCGGCGGCCTGCGGAGGCGGAGCGTTGGACACCATGCGGTGCAGCAGCGCCGCCACCGCGAGGTTCTGCGCGTCGTTGGTCAGCCCCGGCTTGGAGAGGATCTCCTTGAGATCCGCCGGCAGATCCTTCTCGCCGTTCAGGTAGCCCTGGAATGCCGTGTGGAGCGCCTCGCCGTGATCGAGCGCCCCGTCCACCGAGGTGCCGAAGGACACGGCCTTGACGAACCGCTCGAAGAACTGGCCGTCGCCGCCGACGATCTGGAACTTCGCGTGGCTGAAGGCCTCGGCGAGCACCTTGGCCTGGGACTCCGCGATGTCCTTGCGGACGCGGATGGACTCGAGCTGCACGTCGCGGTCCTTCTGCAGCCGCAGGCGGAACTCCTCGTGATCCTTGCCCACGCCGTCCAGCGCCTTCATGGAGTTGGCCTTCTCGGCGAGGCCCCGGGCCTCGGCCATGAGCTTCTCCTGGATCGCGACCGCCTCGGCCTCGCCGCGCTTCTGGATGGCGCTGGCCTCGGCCTCCTGGGCGCGAGCGTGTGCCAGGCCCTGCTCCTGAGCGCCCGCGGCCTCGGCCAGCATGCGCTTCTGGACGGCGGCGGCCTCGGCCTCCTGGATGCGCGCCTTGGCCAGGCCCTTCTCCTGCTCACCCGCGGCCTCGGCCAGGAGCCGCTCGCGGATGGTCTCGGCCTGCGCCTGGCCTTGCTTCTTGATGACCTCGGCCTCGGCCTCCTTCACGCGCACGTTGGCCAGGCCCTGCTTCTCGCTGGCCACGGCGTCCGCCTCGCGCACGCGCACGTTGGCCAGCCCCGGGGCGGCCGTCTCGGCCTGAATGCCCTCGGCCAGCCGCATCTTCGCCTTGGCCGTCTTGTCCGCGGCCTCGAGGTCCGCCTCGGCCAGCGTGAGCCGCTCCTTGGCCGTGAACTTGGCCACCTCGTTGCTCGCCTCGGCGGCCTTGATGTCCTTGACCAGCTTCTCCTGGGCCTGGGCCTCGGCGGTGATGATCATGGCCTCCTTGCGGCGCTTGGCATCGGCCGTCACGCGCAGATCCTTGATGCGCTCCTCCTCCTCGGCCACCGTCTTGTCCACGGCGATGCGGCCGCGGATGACGTCCGCGATGGCCTTCTTCTCCGTCTCGACGGCCTTCTCCTTGGCGATGCGCTGCAAGTCCGTCTCGCGCTCGCGGTTGATGGCCTCCAGCATCCGGTCCTTCTCGACGCGCTCGGTCTCCACGCCGATCACGCGCTCGCGGTTCTTCCCCGCCACTTCGATCTGGCGCTGCTTGTTCTGCTCGTTGATCTGGATCTCTTCCTCGGCCTTGATGCGCGCCAGTTCCGCCTTGGCATGCTCCTCGGCCTTCACGCGATCGGCCTCGGCCGTCTCGCGGGCCTGGACGCTCTCGATCTCGCGCTTCTGCTTGGCGGCGGCCTCGGCGCGCTGGCGCTCGAGGGCGAAGATGGCCTCGTCCGCCTCGACGTTGCGCTTGGTGATGGCCATGCGCTCGCTCTGGCGGAACTCGTTGGTGCTGACGTTCTGCACCGTGGTCAGCTCGGTGATCTTCCGGATGCCCTGCGCGTCGAGGATGTTGTCCTTGTCCAGCATGTCGACGGGGGTCTGCTCCAGGAAGTCGATGGCGCAGTCCTCCAGCATGTAGCCGTTGAGATCGCGCCCGATGACCTTGACCACCTCGTCCTTGATCTCGTCACGCTGGGTGTAGAGATCCTCGAAGTTGAAGCGCTTGCCCACCGTCTTGAGGGCCTCGGAGAACTTGGCCTCGAAGAGGTGCTCCAGGGTGCCCTGATCGCTGGCGCGCACGCAGCCGATGGCGCCGGCCACCTTGAGCACGTCCTCGCGCGTCTTGTTCACCCGCACGAAGAAGGTGACCTTGATGTCCGCGCGGATGTTGTCCTTGCAGATGAGGCCTTCCTTGCCCCGCCGGTCGATCTCCACCGTCTTGAGCGAGATGTCCATCACCTCGGCCCGGTGGATGATGGGGATCACCACCGCGCCGGTGAAGGTGACCATGGGCTCGTGCTTGAGCGTGTTGACGATCAGCACCTTGCCCTGATCCACCTGCCGGTAGAAGCGGGCGACGGTGAAGAGCGTGCCGAAGATGATGACGACGGCTCCGCCGCCTATCGCGAGTGCGCTGACTGGATCCATTGCGTTCCTTCTGGGGTGAGAAAGCGGCGGGCCTGGGATGACACCCCCGGAGTCCCCCCGCGAACGGAGCTCCGGGTGCCGAGAGCGCGACGCCTGAGCGCCGCGAAAGTCGTCAATGCGCCCGATCCCGAGCGCGAGCGGCAATCGCCGCGCCCTTCGTCGGATCGTGGATCTGGGAGATCTCCTCGGGCAGGAGGAAGTCGACGGGCTCCACCTCATAGACGTCCCGGGCGGGATCGTATCCGAGGATCAGCGCCTGATCGCCGCGCTTGAGCTGGTTGTCCCTGGAGCAGAAGACGTTGAGGATCAGCCCGGCGCCGCCGTCCTCGAAGGTGGCATGGCCGAAGGAGCCGGTGACGCTGCCGCTGTTGATGGTGCACACGCGGCCCATGAGCGAGTCGCGCCCCGGCGCCTTGGTGGCGATGAAGACACGCCGCAGCGGCCGCACGGCAAGAGAGGCCACGAGCGTGCCGAGCACCAGGCTCAGCAGGAACACGCCGCTGCTGAGGACGACGCTCGGGAGCATGGAGCCAAGCCACGCGAACACCGTGTCGCGGCTCAGGAAGGACAGGACCCAGGAGGCGAAGATGACGAAGCTGCCGGAGATCGTCACCGGGATGCCCGAGAAGCCCAGCGCGGCCAGCAGCCCCGCGTCCGCATCCGCGTCATGATCGTGGCCGTGGTGGCCGCCCGCGTGGTGCCCGTCCATCGAGGCCCCGGCGGCCTTGGCGCCTCCGACGAGCCCGCCCGCGGCCTTGGCTCCGCCTTCGAGGAGTCCTCCGGCGGCCTTGGCGCCTCCGATGAGCCCGCCCGCGGCCTTGGCTCCGGCGGCGAGATCCATGTGGCCGTCGAGCATGTCGATGCCCGCCGCGCCCACGATGACGAAGAGCCAGTACGTCAACGCCACCCCCATGAGGATGGTGAAGAAGACGGTGGGGAACGCCAGGATGGAATCGAGGAAGGGCATCGGACCCGGGGCGGGAGTTTCGCGGAAGTCTAGTCCAGCCAGGGGGCAACCGGGGAGGCCCTCCTCCTTGCTTGTCTGCCTGCCGCTCGTGCCACCTGCCTGTAGCGGTTTGCAGCAAGGGAGCAGGCTGCGCATTCCAAGGGGACCATGACCCAGATTGAGCGCCTCCAACACGAGGGAATCCGGAGGCTGGGCAGCCCCCAGCGGGGGTTTCGGTACGTGAGAGCGGACGGCCGCCCCGTCGCTCGGCAGGAGCGCGAGCGCATCGAGGCCCTGAAGATCCCTCCAGCCTGGACGGAGGTGGCGATCTCACCCTCGGTGAAGTCGAAGCTGCAGGCGGTGGGCAAGGACGGCGCCGGGCGGTGGCAGTACCGCTACCACGAGTCCTTCACGCGCCGGCAGCAGGAGGAGAAGTACCGGCGCATCATGGGCTTCGCGCGGGCGCTGCCTCGGATGCGGAAGCGGGTGAGCGAGGATCTGCGGCGCAAGGGGCTGGGACGGGACAAGGTGCTGGCCTGCATGCTGCGGATCCTCGGCACGTGCTTCATCCGTCCGGGCAGCCAGGTGTACGCCGAGGAGAACGGGAGCTTCGGCCTGGCCACGCTGCGCGCCCGGCACGTGAAGGTGGTGGGCGACACGGTGTACTTCGACTACCCGGGCAAGAGCGGCCAGCGGCAGCACCGCGAGCTGAAGGATCGCCGGGTGGCGACGATCATCCGGCAGTTGCTGAAGGTGCCCGGCCGGGACGTCTTCAAGTTCGTGCTGGATGACGGGCATGTGGTGGACGTCCGCCGCCGCCACCTCAACGAGTACATCCAGGAGGTGATGGGGCCGGACTACAGCGCCAAGGACTTCCGGACGTGGGCGGGGACGCTGATCTGCGCATGCGCGCTGGCGCGGGCCCGGCAGCGGGTGAAGCAGGCCGCGGCCGAGGGCGGCCCGAGGGCGGCGAAGAAGACCATGGTGGCCGCGGTGCGCGAGGCAGCCGAGCACCTGGGCAACACCCCGGCGGTGGCGAAGTCCTCGTACATCTACCCGTCGGTGCTCGCGATGTTCGAGCAGGGCAAGGTGGTGGGCCGCTACTTCGAGTCCGTGGAGGAGCTCGCCCAGCATGAGGGGCCGGAGCTGCACTGCTCGGAGAAGGCCCTGCTGGACATGATCAAGGAAAGCGCCACTGTGTGAGCCGCATTGCCTCGGTACCGGGACTCGCAGGTGTGGCGCGTGGTCTCCAGCAAACAGGCTCTGTCCCAAACTGGAAGGAAGCCCCCAGCGCATTATCCGAACGCTGGACGAAAGAGCCCGACCGGAGCGCGAGCCCCCTTGCGAGAGCGTTTCCCCTGGCCACCCTCCTCCCAAGGAGCCGGATATGGCCAAGCGCACCTCCAACGGCCGAGGCAGCCGGAAGACCATCGAGCGGGACGCCATCCCCGAGGGGGTTGACGTGCCGGACCGCGCCCTGTTCTTCAGCAGGGAGCTGTCCTGGATGGCCTTCAACGATCGGGTGCTGCAGCTGGCCGAGGATGCCTCGGTGCCGCTGATGGAGCGCCTGAAGTTCTGCGCCATCTACGCGCGCAACCTCGACGAGTTCTTCATGATCCGCGTGGCGCGGCTGCACGAGCAGCACCGCAGCGGAGTCTCGCGCCTGGTGCCGGACGGAGCCACGCCGGGCGAGACGCTCGACAAGCTGCACGAGGGCCTCCGCGAGCAGGGCTGGCGTCACAACGCCTGCTTGGAGCAGGTGCTGCGGCCGGCGCTGGCGGAGAAGGGCCTGCGCATCCTCTCGATGAAGGAGCTGGACGCGGAGGCCCGGGCCCAGGTGGATCAGCGCTTCCGCGAGCAGATCTTCCCGGTGCTCACGCCGCTGGCGATCGGGCTGGGGCGGCATTTCCCGTACATCTCCAACCTCTCGGTGAGCCTGGCGGTGCTGCTGAGGGATCCGGTGGCGGAGGTGGAGAACGTGGCGCGGGTGAAGGTGCCCAAGGAGCTGCTGCCGCGCTTCGTCCCGCTCAAGGTGGCCAGCGGGGCGGCGTTCGTCCCGCTCGAGGACATCATCGCCCACCACCTGGGCGCGCTGTTCCCCGGGATGGAGGTGCTGGACTACAGCCTGTTCCGGGTGACGCGGGACGCGGACTTCACCGTGTCCGAGGACGCCGAGGATCTGCTGGTGGCGGTGCAGGACGAGCTGCGCCAGCGCCGCTTCGGGGACGTGATCCGCCTGGAGGTGCAGGCGGGGATGAACCCGAAGCTGTGCGAGCCGCTGGTCGAGGCGCTCGGGTTGGAGCCGCGGCAGGTGTACGAGGAGCAGGGCCTGCTGGCGCTGGCGGATCTGCACTCGGTGGTGGCGACGCCGGGCTTCGCGGAGCTGAGGGATCCGCCGTGGGCGCCCGTCACCCAGCCTCGGCTGCGCCCCGAGCCCGAGGCGGAGGGCGGCACGACGGTGATGGCGGCGATGCGCCGGGGCGATCTGCTCGTCCACCACCCATACGAGTCCTTCGCCACCTCGGTGGAGCGCTTCGTCACGGAGGCCGTGGAGGATCCGGACGTGCTGGCGCTCAAGCAGACGGTGTACCGGACCTCGGACAGCTCTCCGCTGGTGCCCGCGCTGATCCGAGCCACCGAGGGCGGCAAGCAGGCCGTGTGCATGGTGGAGCTCAAGGCCCGGTTCGACGAGCGCACCAACATCCAGTGGGCGCTGGCGCTGGAGGAGGCGGGAGTGCACGTCGTCTACGGCATCCCCGGGTTGAAGACGCACGCCAAGGCGATCCTGATCGTCCGCCGGGAGGGCAGCCGGATCCGGCACTACGTCCACATCGGCACGGGCAACTACAACCCGAAGACGGCGCGCCTCTACACGGACATGGGGCTGTTCACCACGGATCCGGAGATCGGCGCGGACGTGGCGGACCTGTTCAACTACCTGACGGGGTTCGCCCGCCCGCAGTCCTTCCGCAAGCTGCTGGTGGCGCCCATCAACCTGCGCGAGGGCCTGCTCGCGGAGATCCGCCGCACGGTGGCGGCGCACACGAAGGACAAGCCCGCGCGCATCCAGATGAAGATGAACGCGCTGGTGGATCCGGTGATGATCCGCGCCCTCTATGACGCCTCGCGCGCAGGGGTGAAGGTGGAGCTCAATATTCGAGGCATCTGCTGCCTGCGCCCGGGGGTGCCAGGAGTCTCCGAGAACATCCGGGTGGTGTCCGTCCTGGGGCGCTTCCTGGAGCACGCGCGCATCTACCTTTTCGAGCGGGGCGGAGAGACCCGCTGCTATATGGGCTCGGCGGACCTGATGCCGCGCAACCTGGATCACCGCGTGGAGGCGCTGACGCCGGTGGAGGACGCGCAGCTCCTGGCCCAGGTGCGCGACGTGCTCGACCGGTGCCTCGTGGACAACACGCACGCGTGGGCGCTCGAGGCGGACGGCACGTGGCGCCGGCGCTCGCCCAACAGCGGCGAGAAACGCTGGGGCCAGGGCGAGCTGATGGAGCGAGCGGTGCGGCTGGCACAGGCCACCACCGGCCGCCCGCTCTCCTGAGAAAAGAGAGCAGGCCGTCATCTGGCTGCTCCCCACCCCCAGGGCAGACAGGATGACGAGCGGCAAGCCGCTGCCGATTGCCCGAGCCCACCTGGAACCGAACCCGGTAGGCTCCCGTTCGTGAGCGAGTACGTCACCCATCGCGACGCGCTGACAGGTCCCCGGCTGGAGGCGCTCCGGGAGGCCCTGCTCGCGTCACGCTTCGTGGCGCGCAGCCCGCTCATGGGCACGTTCCAGGCCAGCAAGGGCTTCGCGTTCATCTTCACCGAGGCGGGACAGGCCACGCTGCTGGAGCGCTTCCCCTTCCTCGCGGACTACCTCTCGCTGGTGCAAGAGCCGGCGACGGCCCGGGGGCTGCTGCCCTGGCGCGAGCGGCTCTTCGGTCCGCGCGGAGCTCGCCTCCGGCCCAATGCCTTCTATCTGAACCTGCTGCTGCTCGAAGCCGGCAAGAGCGTGGGGCGGCACGTCGACGCCACGCTGCGCGAGCCCAGCGGCGTTCCGGGCGCCGTCCCCGAGCACGTCAGCGTGCTCTACCTGGAGGTGCCCACCGCAGCCCAGGGCGGCACGCTGCACCTGCTGCGGAATGACCAGCCCGTGGGAAAGGTCCGTCCCCGTCCCGGGCTGCTCGTGCAGTTCCGAGGGGATCTCCAGCACGAGGTCCAGCCCTTCACCGGCGGCTCGGAAGGAGCGCTCCGAGCGAGCCTCGTCTGCGAGCAATACGCCTTCGCTCCCGAGGCGCTGGCGCGCGTTCCTCCCTTCCGGATCCAGTCCAAGGCGGGCTTCGCGGCCTACCTGGACGAACACCGCGACCGCGAAGCCGCGACACGGTAGACCGCGAGCACGCCCTCAAAATCGCTGGACAGGAAGAGACCCGCTAAGGACTCATGCGGAGCACCATGAGCCTCGCGAAGAAACTGAACCTCAAGGACGGCATGAAGGTCCGCGTCGTGGGCAAACCCGCGGACATCGACCTGGGAGACGTCGCGGTCACCACCTCCGCCAAGGCGGAGGCCCTGCTCATCTTCGTCAAGACGCTCGCCGAGGTGGATGCGAAGTGCGCCCCTCTCATCGAGGCCGCGAAGGAAGACCGCCTCGCCTGGGCGGCGTACCCCAAGGCCGGGCAGCTGGGGACGGATCTCAACCGGGACGTGCTCTGGGAGCACCTGAAGAAGCAAGGCATCGAAGGAGTGCGCCTGGTGGCGATCGACGCCGTCTGGAGCGCCCTGCGCTTCCGCCCCGAGAAGTGAGCGCCTGAGCGAAGGGGAGCGCTGTCGGCCTGAGGCCCGCCGAGGACAAACAAAAAGCCGGAACCACCGTGCGGTGATTCCGGCCTCTTGAGAGTTGCGGGGGCAGGATTTGAACCTGCGACCTTCGGGTTATGAGCCCGACGAGCTACCAGGCTGCTCCACCCCGCGATAACCGTGGTGACTTTCTTTAGAACGACGGAGGCCCTTCCAGATATTCCGGAAGGGCCTCCGGTGCTTCCAGTTGCGGGGGCAGGATTTGAACCTGCGACCTTCGGGTTATGAGCCCGACGAGCTACCAGGCTGCTCCACCCCGCGGCAAAAGCGGGAGGCTAAGTACCGCCCTCCCCCCAGTGCGTCAACTCCTTTTTCCGGAGCCCGCCCCTCAGCCCTTCTTGTTCTTCAACAGGTCCGCGAGCGTACCGAATCCCTTGCCGCCACCGCCGGCAGGCTTCTGGCTCTTCTGCCACGCCTCGAGATCCGCGCGCTCCTCCGCACGCTCGGCCGCGGTGATGGACAGGCGGATCTTCCCGGACGCGTCGATGTCCAGGATGGCCACCTTCACCTCCTGGCCCAGCGAGAAGTGCTTGCGCAGATCCGTGCCGCGATCCGTGCCCGTCTCCGCTGCCGGGAGCAGGCCCTTGCCGCCGGGGAACTGCAGGAACACACCGTAGGGCTCGATGCGATCGACCTTGCCCACCACCACCTGGCCCACCTTCGGGCGCGGCGCCTGGGGCTCGGTGGGCTTGGCGGCCTTGGCCTCGGGGGCGGGACGCTCCTCGGCCGGGCGCTGCGCCTCGTCCTCGGAGATCTTCCGCAGGCCGATCCGCTTCTCGTTGGGATCGATCTTCTCGATCACCACCCAGATCGTCTCGCCCTCCTTCACCACGTCGCGCGGGTGAGCGATCCGGCGATCGGACAGCGCGGAGATGTGCACCAGGCCATCCACGCCCGGACGCAGCTCCACGAACGCGCCGAACGCCTGCAGCCGGACGACCTTGCCCTGCAGCCGGTCGCCTTCCTTGAGGGTGGCCAGCGCGGCCTTGAAGGGATCCTCCTGGCGCGAGCGCATGGACAGCGTGATGCGCTCCTTGTGCTTGGCCTTGTCCGGCGAGCTCGGCTGGGGGGCCTCGAGGCGGATGATCTCCACCTCCACCTCGTCGCCCACCTTCACCACCTCGCTCGGGTGGCCGATGCGCACGTGGGACATCTCGGAGACGGGGATCATGCCCTCCACGCCGCCCAGATCCACGAAGGCGCCGAAGTCCCGCACGCCGGTGACCTTGCCCTTGACGATCTTGCCCACGTCCAGCGTCTTGCGCGTCTGCTCCGCCAGCTTCTTCTGCTCGTCCTCGAGCAGCGAGCGCCGCGACAGCACCACGTTGCGATCGCGCACCTCGGTGACGCGGAAGGTGAGCTTCTCGCCGATGAACTGATCCGGCTTCTCCACGAAGCGGATGTCCAGCTGGCTGATGGGGCAGAACGCGCGCACGTCGCCGATGGCCACCTCGACGCCGCCCTTGTTCACGCTCAGCACCATGCCCTCCACGGGCATGCCCGAGGCCCGCGCCTCGGCGAGCATGGCCATGTTCGCGCTGCCCTTGGCCAGCGCCCGGCTCAGCAGGATGCCGCGAGCGCCCGCCTCGATGACGTGCGCCTCGATCGGATCACCCACGCCGTAGCGGAGGATCCCCTCGTCGTCCTTGAGCTCGCGCAGCTCGATCATCGCCTCGCTCTTGACGCCATCGAGCGACACGAACGCGGTGTCCGCGCCGAGCTGGAAGATCTTGCCCGTCACCTTCTCGCCGATGCGCACGCTGCGCCGGGCGGGAACGCCGCCTTCCTTCACCTGCGCCTCGAACATCTGCGCGAAGGACTCGTGCTCGGGCACCTCCTCATAGAGGGCGCTGCTCGGAGCAGGCACCGGCGAGGGGCGCGGCGTGGGAGTCGGCGTGGGAGCCGGCGTCACGGCAGCCTCGGCGGCCGCAGCCTCACCCGTGGCGGGAGCCGTCTCGGTGGCCGCGGAGGGCTGCTCGCCCACCGGGCCTCGCGTCTCGATGACGCCGGAGGCGCGCTTCACGACGACCATGGGGCCCTGGGGCTTGCGCTCGCCCCCAGCCTTGCGCTCGCCACCCGCACCACCGCCGCCGCGCGGACCGCGATCCCGATCACCCCGGGGCTTGCGCTCCTCGCGAGGCCCCGCGGCAGCCGCGCCGCTGGTGTCACCCTCGGGCTTCGGACGCGCGTCGCGCTCACCGCCTCCCCGGCGGTCAGGCCCACCACGGCCCCGGTCACTTCCCCGGTCTCCGCCGCGATCGCCTCCACGCCCCTCGCGCTCACCACCGCGACCCGAGGGGATACCGAGCATCACGTCACCGAAGGTGGCCTTAGGCTTCTTGGGGCCGCCAAACCCACCTGCTCCAGAACCGCTCTTCTCGTCGCTCACTGCCGAGCCCTTCCTGAAGGAATTCTTGGCCGGTTTCAGGCGAAACCCGGCTCCTGAAAAAGGCGGCGCACTCTACACACGCGGCACGCTCGGACGGAAGTCGCTTGCGGCCTTTCGCGGGCACCCCATCTCCTGCTTAACGCGCCGCGCCTGACACTCCATCCCTGTTTTCCCAACGAATGACTGCCTGCCCGCCCTCCCGCAGCCGCCTCCAGACTACCGCCCCAGGAGCCTGCTCGCCCGGCGGAACACCGCCTGCGCCTGGGGCATCCCCAGGGCCGCGGCGAGGGCAAAGTAGACGATTCCGAAGGGAAGGACGACCGCAATGCAGCACAGCACCGGGTGCATCGCCGGAGGCACGAGCACGCTTCCGCCCCACTCCTGGGCCACGCCGGCCATGGGCCCCAGGAGCCGGGCCAGGAGCAGCTTGACGCCCAGCGCCACGAGCCCCGCCGCCCCGGCACAGGCCCAGAGCTTCGTGAGCAGGCCCGGAGGTGTGCCTACATAGCCCCCGATGCGCCGGGCGAGGCTCCGGCGCAGCAACGCCGCCTCCAACCAGGCCAGCGCGCCCGTGACGCCCGTAATGAAGAAGCCGCCCAGGTGGCGGGGCAGCCCAATCCACTCGGGCAGGTACAGGCCCGTGGCCCAGGTCAGGCCGGCGGTCAGGGCCACGCGCAGGACGGCGAAGCGCAGCGGCGTGCCCGGATCCTTCAGCGCGTAGAAGGCGGAGGAGTAGAGCCGGCCCACGGCGGAGGACACCAGGCCCACCGCCGCGCCCATCAGCAGATACCAGACATAGCGAGAGTCCGCGGGGGTGAACCGCCCGGTCTGGAGCAGCGCCGAGCCCACCACATCCCCGATGAAGAGGAACGCGGCGGCCGAGGGCACGACGAAGAACGCCACCCGGCGCGCGCTGGAGTCGATCCGCTCGCGCAGCTTCCGGTTCACCTCTTCGGGGGCGGCGCCACCGGTGGCGCGGGACATCTCGGGCAGCTCGGCCGCGGAGACCGCCATGCCAAACAGGCTCACCGGGATGAGGTAGATCGTCTGCGCGTAGAAGAGCGAGGACAGGGCCCGCTCGGACAGCAGCGACGCCACGGCCGTATCCACATAGGCGCTGATCTGCACGACGCCGCGCCCGACCACCACCGTCGTGAAGCTGCGCAGCACCCGGCGCACATGGACGCTCGCCACCGAGAGCGAGGGCCGGAACTGTCCGAGCAGCCGCAGCACGGGCGGCACCTGCACGGCGAACTGGAGGAAGCTCCCCAGCACCACCGCGTACGAGAGCAGCTCCACCAGCCGCCTCTCGGTGCTGCTGCGGCCCATGATCAGCAGCGTGGCGATGAGGACGGCGTTCCACACCACCGGCGCCAGATAGGAGAGGAAGAAGCGGCGGTGGCTGTTGAGGATGCCCAGGCACCACGCCGACAGCACCAGCAGCCCCGTGCCGGGGAAGACGATGCGGACCAGCTGAATGGCCAGCTCGCGCGACCCGCCCTCGAGTCCCGGGGCAATGAGGTCCACGAACAGGGGCGTGACGAGCATGCCCGCCGCCACCACCACGCTGGTGGCCACCGCGAGCAGCCCGAAGATGGCCCCCGCCAGCCGGTCGGCCTCCTCCTGCTTCTTCTCTCCCAAGAGCTGGGCGTACACGGGGATGAAGGAGCCCGAGAGCACGCCCTCGCCGAAGAGGTTCTGCAGGAAGTTGGGGATGCGCAACGCCGCCTTGAAGACGGCCGCCGCCTCCGCGTTGCCCAGGTAGTGCGCGAAGACACGCTCGCGCACCAGGCCCATCAGGCGCGAGGCGAGGATTCCGGCGGCGACGAACAGCGCACCGCGGCCACTGCCTGGCTCCGCCTTTTGAGCGGTGGGGTCGGGCTCCGAAGGGGGACTCTGGCGAGGCACGGAGGCGGTCAAAGGAGCGGCGCAATCTACGCGGGACGTTCACAGCCATGAAGCAAGAAGACAGACGGCCACTGTTTTCCTTGACGGTGCCCCCAGCGGGCCGCAATGGTCCCTGCCCGATGGCGGGTCCCTCGGACAGCGAGCTCCTGAACGATGTCGCGCGCATCCGGCGTGTGCTGGCGCGCGAGCTGGAGACCATCAACGAGTACGAGTCCTTCGCCCAGGCCGCCTCGAGCCCCGAGGTCCGCGCCTTCTTCGCCCACCTGGCCACCGAGGAGAAGGAACACGTCGCCGAGGCCACCCAGATGCTGCGCCAGCTGGACAGCGCGCAGAACACCCACTTCGCCAACCCCATCGGGCCCGGCCACTTCCAGAAGGCGATCGGCGCATCGCCCGGTCCGTCGCCTGGCCCATTGCCTATCCCCTCGCCTGCCCCCTCGCCTGCCCCAGCTCCCAGTCCGGCTCCCTTGGGCAACGGCGGGGGCCGCTCCGCGGCCGAGCCCATCCCTCCCCTTCCCCCTGAACGCGTCATCTATGGCCTCACCGCACCTCCCTCCCAGAACGCCTACCCGCTCACCGTGGGTTCGCTCAGGCGTCCTGGTGGCGGGGGCGATGGCCGCGGTGGCAGTCGCTGACGATTTCCTCCTGAGAGGAGCACGCTGATGCCTGACTTCCTTGGACATGCCGAGAACCCACTGCGTGAAGAGGAGTGGGCGCGTCTGCACGAGACTGTCATCCAGGTGGCCCGCCGCTCGCTCGTGGGCCGCCGCATCCTGGACATCTACGGGCCGCTCGGCGCGGGCGTGCAGACCGTGCCCCATGACGAGTACCAGGGCGTCTCCCCGGGCGCGGTGGACGTCGTCGGCGAGCAGGAGACGGCCACCGTCTTCACCGACCAGCGCAAGTTCAAGACCATCCCCATCATCTACAAGGACTTCCTGCTGCACTGGCGCGACATCGAGGCCGCGCGCATCCACAACATGCCGCTGGATGTGTCCGCCGCCGCCGGCGCCGCCGCCCTCTGCGCGCAGCAGGAGGACGAGCTGATCTTCTACGGCGATCCGAAGCTCGGCCACGAGGGGCTGATGACGGCCACCGGCCGGCTGACCGTGCCGCTCGGCGACTGGACGCACCCGGGCGCCGGCTATCTGGCCATCGTCGAGGCCACCCGCAAGCTCAACGAGCACGGCCACTACGGCCCCTATGCCGTCATCGTCTCGCCGCGCCTGTATTCGATGCTCCACCGCATCTATGAAAAGACCGGCGTGCTGGAGATCGAGACCATCCGCAAGCTGGCCTCCGACGGCGTCTTCCAGTCCAACCGGCTCCGGGGGGACTCGGGCGTAGTGGTGTCCACCGGCCGCGAGAACATGGACCTGGCCGTGGCCATGGACATGGTCACCGCGTACCTGGGCGCCTCTCGCATGAACCACCCGTTCCGCGTGCTGGAGGCGCTCATCCTGCGCATCAAACACCCGGACTCCATCTGCACGCTCGAGGGCGCCGCCCCTCCGCCGCGCAAGTAACCCTGGGACCCTGAGCACGCATGGCCAAGGTCCTGGTCGTTGACGACGAGGCGAACCTGCGCAAGGTGCTCGCCGCCATGCTGCGGCGAGACGGCTATGACGTCACCGTCGCCATGGACGGTGAGCAGGGGCTCGCCGAGTTCCACAAGAATGGCGCGGACATCATCGTCACCGATCTGGTGATGCCCAAGGTGGGCGGCATGGAGGTGCTCAGCGCCGTCAAGAGCGCCAACCCGGACGTGCCCGTCATCATCATCACCGCGCATGGCACGGTGGACTCCGCCGTGGAGGCCATCAAGGCCGGCGCGTTCGACTACATCACCAAGCCCTTCGATCAGGCGGAGCTGTCGGTCGTCATCGCCAAGGCGTCCAAGGCCCACGAGAGCGCTCGGCGCTCGGTGCGCCCGGACATCAAGGCACGCGCGGCCATCATCGGCGAGTCCGCGCAGATCCAGGACGTCTACAAGATCATCGACAAGGTGGCGGACACACCCTCCACGGTGCTGATCACCGGCGAGAGCGGCACGGGCAAGGAGCTGATCGCCACCGCCCTGCACGGCGCGTCCAGCCGGAGGGACAAGCCCTTCATCAAGATCAACTGCGCCGCCATCCCCCACAACCTGATCGAGTCCGAGCTGTTCGGCTACGAGCGCGGCGCCTTCACCGGCGCGGTCACCTCCAAGCCCGGCCGCTTCGAGCTGGCCGACGGCGGCACCCTCTTCCTGGACGAGATCGGCGAGATCCCCGTCGAGATGCAGGTGAAGCTCTTGCGCGCACTCCAAGAGGGCGAGTTCGAGCGTGTGGGCGGCATCAAGACCACGCGGGTGGACGTGCGCCTGATCGCCGCCACCAACCGGGACTTGCAGGCGGAGATCGAGGCCGGGCGCTTCCGCAAGGATCTGTACTACCGGCTGGCCGTGGTGCCCATCGTCCTGCCCGCCCTGCGCGAGCGCCGCAGCGACATCCCCATGCTCGCCCGGCACTTCGTGGACAAGTACAACCGGCGCCTCAACAAGAAGATCGAGGACATTGGCGACGATGCCATGGCGCTGCTGCAGGCCTACAACTGGCCCGGCAACATCCGCGAGCTGGAGAACCTCATCGAGCGCGTGCTGCTCTTCGCGGACGGGCCGCTCATCACCGCCAAGGATCTGCCCGAGCCCGTCCGTCAAGGCGGAGGCCCCCAGGCCAGCTCGCCTGCCAACTCCTCGGCGGTGGAGGCGCCCACCGGTGAGGCGGGGCTCAAGGACATCGTCCGCATGAAGGCGGCCGAGCTGGAGAAGGATCTCATCACCAAGGCCCTCGAGGAGACCAGCGGCAACGTCACGCGAGCGGCCAAGCTGCTGCAGATCAGCCGCAAGTCCCTCCAGACGAAGATGAAGGAGTTCGGCCTGCGCGACACCGCCCCCGAGGGCAAGGACGAAGGCAAGGACGAGGGGCCAGGCAAGGACGAAGGCCCAGACGAATGAACGCCGAGGGGCGAAATATCGTCGCGGAGGCGGCGGTTTCGGCCCCGCGTACCGCTCGACACAGGGAGCCTGCATGCGGCCGTCTCTTCCCACTCTTGGTGCACCTCAAAAGCGCAGCAGCTTCGGCTCTGTCGTCGTCATCTCGCTGATCCTCGGCGGGGCCGCCGGGGGCGTGTGGTGGTGGAAGCAGCACAAGGGCGCGCTGCCATTCGACAAGCCCCCCGCTGCCGCGACGGCTCCCGCTACCGGCCCTGTCGCCGCGGGGCCTCAGGACGCTGGCGCGGCCCCTGTCGCGGCGGCTGCCACTCCGGCTCCGGCGGCTCCGGCGAACCCGCTGGTCGCGGCGGGACTGGCGCGCGCCTCGGTGAAGATCGACGGCCCCCTGGAGACGGCGCTCACGCAGGCCACGGACCCGACGGTGGGGCCCGCGCTGGCCCAGGTGGTGACGCGCAGCCTCGTGTGGTGGGTGCGCGTTCCCAACGAGATCCTCCGCGGCGACACCCTGGACGTGCTCTACCAGCCTCGCGCGGGCGAGGAGCCCCTCGTCTACGCCGTGCGCTTCGTCAGCAGCAAGACGGGCCAGACGCACCGCGCCTACCGCTTCCAGGTCCCCGGCACTCCCTACCCGCGCTTCTACCAGCCCTCCGGCGAGGAGCTCGAGGAGCGCCTGGAGGGCGCCCCGCTCGACGACTACGAGCAGGTGACGTCCCTGCTGCGCGACGGCCGCGGCCACAAGGGCGTGGACTTCAAGACCCCGGTGGGCTCGCAGGTGAAGGCCCCCTTCGCCGGCGTCATTCAACGCAAGAACTGGAACTTCCGCGGCAACGGCAACTGCGTGGAGCTGGTAGAGGCCAGCGGCAAGCACCGCCACGCCCTGTTCCTGCACCTGTCCGAGCTGCCCAAGAGCCTCCAGGTCGGCGCGCACTTCTCGCAGGGCCAGGCCCTCGCCCAGAGCGGCAACAGCGGCCACTCCTTCGCCCCGCACCTGCACTACCAGCTCATGTCGCCGGATGACCGGGTGATGGACCCGTTCGAGAGCCACCGCACCTACCGGCGCACCCTGTCCGCGGAGCAGCGCCCGGTGCTCGAGGCCGAGATCCGGCGGCTGGACTCGCTGCTGAGCACGCCTCTGGCCGGAAACTGAGCCACCCATTTCTTGACACCCCTGTATATGACGGCTAGCGTCCCTGATAATTTCTCAACAGTTCTCAGGGGTTAGGCCACCGTTGTCCGCAGTCCTGAGGGGGGCTGCCGGCATCCGCGGGCCCTGGGAGCACCAGAGGGTTTCTCGGAGGTCGGATGTTGAGGCTTCGCGCCATTCTCGCCGCGCTGTTGCTGGGCGCACCGCTGGCCGCTAGCGCCGCGGATATCACTCGCATCGCATCCTCGTTCGACGAGGATGATCCCTTCGATCTGTTCATCGACGTCGGCTTCGAGCGGACCCAGAGCCGCGAGAAGATCGTTCGTGAGCAGCTCGCGGGCACCGAGCTTCAGGAGGCCTCGGAGGTCTGGCACAAGGCCGTGGACTCGCGGCTGAACCTCAAGCTGGCCATCGGGCTCTACAAGGATCTCGAGTTCTCCTTCGGGCTGCCGCTCATCCTCCAGCAGAACGACAGCTACAACTTCGTCTCTGGGACGAACGACGCGAACTCCACCATCGTCAACAACTGCCTGAACCCAGACGGCACCCTGAGCAGCACGGCCTGCCCGTCCTCCCTCTTCACCATCCCGCAGACGAGCAAGCGTGGCGGCCTGGGCAACATGCACTTCGGCATGGCCTACGCCTTCTTCAACCAGCAGCGGGACGACACCAAGCCGATGTGGCTCGTCGGCCTCGACTACGAGGCGCCCACCGCCAAGGTGCGCGATCCGAGCGAGGACAACACCGCGGTGACGAACACCAAGGGCAACGTGGGAGACGGCGTCCACAAGTACACCTTCTACACGTCCCTCTCGCGGAAGATGGGCGTGGCCGAGCCGTACTTCAAGGCGAGCTACACCCTGCCGGTGCTGGGGCCGGGCTTCTACTCGAACTGCGCCCACCCGGAAACCCTGGGCACCCCGGAGAACTGCGGCGTCGGTAAATGGAACCGCAAGGAGACGGGGATCCATGCGCCGCAGGTGGCGAGCTTCCTGTTCGGCTCCGAGTTCACCGCGTTCCGAGACACGAACAAGGATCAGAAGTTCGCGCTCGATATCCGCACCATCGGCAACTACGTGTCCGCCGGGCGCTACTACAACGAGCTGAGCGCAGCGATGGGCAAGCTGCTGTCCTCGTCGGACTTCTTCCAGGTGGGAGGCCAGGTCGGCGCCACCGCGAGCGCCGGCGAGGCCTTCACGCTGCGCGCCTCCGGCACGTTCCTCTACGACACGGACCACACGCTCACCAACGAGAGCCTCGGCGTGACGCCCCAGGACGCGGCGGCGAACCCTTCCAACCCCGACATCAACCCCAACTTCGACTACCGCACGGACCTGACGACCCGGCGCTTCCGGGCCACCGAGAGCACCACGTTCCGGCTGGAGCTCTCCGCCTCGTTCGCGTTCTGAGACGGCTCACCGCTTGAGGCTCAGCCCCAGGCGGTAGACGTCCTGGCCGGACCAACCCGCGCGGCGGGCCAGCTCGGTGCTCAGCGCCTTGAGCTTCTCGCCGCGCGCCAGCCCCTCCTCCAGCGCCCGCCGCAGCTCCTCCTCGGACCAGCGGCGCTCCCCGGTGCGGCCCTCCACCAGCACCACCACCTCGCCTCGGGGCTCCTCGGCGGCGTAGCGAGCCGACAGCTCCGAGAGCGGCGCTCGCACGAACTCCTCGTGCACCTTGGTCAGCTCTCGGGCCACGCACGCGCGGCGGTCTCCCCAGGCCTCCAGCAGATCCGCCAGCGTCTCTCCCAGGCGGCGCGGGGACTCATAGAGCACGAGCGTGGCGGAGAGCTGGGCCACCTCCTCCAACATGGAGCGGCGCTCGGGGCCCTTGCGCGGCAGGAAGCCGAGGAAGTGGAAGCGACCCGTGGGCAGCCCGGACGCGCTCAGCGCCGCGACCAGCGCGGTGGCGCCCGGCACCGGCACCACGGACACCCCCCGCTCGAGGGCCTCGGCCACCAGCCGCTCTCCCGGATCGCTGATGCCCGGGCTGCCAGCGTCGGTGATGAGGGCACAGTCCTCGCCGGCGGCGATTCGATCGAGGATGCGTCCGGCGCGCTGGCCCTCGGCGAAGGCGGGCAGGCTCACCGTCTCCGGAGCAATGCCGAAGTGCTCCAGCAGCACGCGCGAGTGCCGCGTGTCCTCGCACGCGACGAAGGCCACGCGCCGGAGGATCTCCAGCGCCCGGGAGGTGATGTCCCCCAGGTTCCCGATGGGCGTGGCGATGAGGTAGAGCGTCCCGGACATGCGTCACATCCCCGCGTCAAAGGCGTTTGGAATGTGCTCCACGGTGGCCTGCTCGCCGTGGCCCACAATCGAGACGACGTCGAAGCGCATCATCTTCTCGCGCAAGTCATGCGCGAAGAGGTAGTGCAGCGCGGCTTTCACCACCCGACGCTGCTTGGTGAAGGACACCGTGTGCGAAGGATCTCCCCACACGGCCGTGGAGCGCATCCGCACCTCCACGAAGCAGACGGTGTCCCCGTGCTCGGCCACGATGTCCAGCTCGCCGTAGCGGCACCGGAAGTTGCGCGAGCGGATGCGATAGCCCCGCGCCTCCAGGAAGCGCACCGCCGCCGACTCGGCCTCGTTCCCATATCCCCGCCTGTCCACCGCCGCCCGTCCCATGCGCCTTCCTCCCGCGCTCCACTCCCGCGCCGGGCAGCCATCTACCACCGCCCTCCCACCTTCTCCCAGCGAGATCCTCGCTTGCCTGGCTGCCCCAAGCCCCCGGCGCCCGCTGTAGTAGCGTTCGGGCCTCCATGAGACACCTCCCGCTGCTCCTTCTCACCCTGGCCTGCGCCTGCAAGGGCGTGCCCCAGGTTCCCGACAGGCCTCTCGCCGCGCCCAGGCCCAGCACCACGCCGCTGCAGCTCTGCTGGGCCGAGACCGGCAAGGCCGAGTCCTGGGGCGGCTACGCGACCGCGGGCTGGCACACGACGCCCACGTGGAAGGCCACGGCGTCCATCCTCGTGATCCGGCACCCCCAGGGCACCGTGCTGATCGACACCGGCAAGTCCTTCCGGCTCGAGGAGGAGAAGCAGCAGCTGTACCTCTACGATCGCATCCTCGTGGATCAGATCATGGCTCCGCTCAAGGACGTGGCGAAGGCGCCCGAGGCCCTGCGTCAGGTCGGAGAGGATCCCTCGAAGGTGAAGTGGATCCTCCTCACGCACGCCCACGGCGATCACGCTGGCGGAGTCGCGGACCTGCCCGGCGTCCCCGTGCTCATGCCGAACGAAGAGCTCAACTTCGTCACCGAGATGAAGGACGCCCACAGCTTCCACCTGTTCCGCGATCAGGCCGAGGCGATCGAGGCGCGCGGGGTTCCCCTCCACTTCAAGCCGGTGCCCTACTCCATCTTCCCCGAGAGCGCTGATCTGTTCGGGGACGGCTCCATCGTCGTGGTGCCCCTCTTCGGCCACACGCCGGGGAGCATCGGCGTGTTCGTCAATGCAGGTCCGGACAAGCGCATCTTCCACGTCGGAGACATCGTGGCGGTGCGCGAGGGCTACGAGCGCCCGGCGCGCAAGAGCGTGGTGCTCGGAGTGACCGACCGGGATCCCAAGCGGGTCGCGGAGACCGTGGCGCTGCTGCACCAGCTCCACCAGAGAGATCCCTCGCTCACCATCCTCCCCGCGCATGACCGCGAGGTCTGGCTCGAGCTCTTCGGCGCCGAGGCCCCCACGTGCCTCCCCGCGCCCGCCCGCCAGGCCAGCACGGGGAGCCCGTAACCCGCTCAGATGTTCACGGAGCCTTCGGCCAGCTGCGCCAGGCCAGCGTGGTTGGTGACCAGCAACACCTGGGTCAGCGTGCCCAGGTGCTTGAGCATCCGAGCGATGAGCGGCAGCTTCACCTCGTCCATGCCGGCGAACGGGTGCTCGAGGATGAATGGGTACTTCACCTTGGCGCTCACCTTCTCCAACACCGTCAGCCGCAGCGCCAGGTAGTACATGTCCAGGTCTCGCGGAGGGATCTCCCCCACCCCGAGCTGCTGGCCCGGCACGAACACCGAGCCCTGGCCGTCCTTGTCCCACTCGACGCCCAGGTAGCGCCGATCCGTAAGGGCGCTCAGGTACTGGGTGCAGCGATCCCGCAGCAGCCCCGCCAGCGTGAGCACGTCGATGGACAGCAGATCCGCCGCCAGCTTCATCACCAGCGGCGAGGGATCCTCCATCGGCCCCGAAGCGGCGGCCGCGGCAACAGGATCCGGAGCCCCCGGAGCCGCTGGCGCGGGGCCCGACTTGGCCAGCACGATGGACTCCTTCGTCCGGGACAGCTCCCGCTCCACCTCGCGCAGATCGCGCACGAACGAGCCCTTCTTCCCGATCTCCGCGTTGAGCTGCTCGATCTGCTCCTTGATCGAGTCCCGCTGCGTCCCCGCGGCGACGAAGTCCGGATCGGCCTCCATCGCCGTGAGCTGATCGCGCAGCTCGTTGAGCCGCTGCTCCAGCAGGCCCTTGCGCTCGAACATGGCGGGGATGTCCTCGGGGCTCTCCACATCCAGCGCCTTGAGCGCCTTGCGCACCGGCCCGGTCTCGGACTCGAACTCCTCGAGGATCTTCTTCTCGCGCGCGGCGAACATGCCCTCCTTGCTGCGCACGGTCGTGGTCTTCGACAGATCGTCCACGTACTGCAACGCCACCATCGCCGCCCAGCCAAAGGCGGGGATGTCCAGCAGCGTCAGGTACCGCCAGTCCGAGTCCACCGCCGCGCCCAGGATGATGCCCGCCAGCAGGAACAGCGCGCCCACTCCGAGCCCCACCCAGAAGAACATCCTCTTCTTCAACGGCTCCACCGCCGCGGGGACGGACTGCGCCTCCACCTCGCGCTCCTGGGCCAGCCGGTCCAGGGCGTCCTGCTTCCGGGCCATCGCCTTGGAGTAGCGCTCCACGCGCGTGAGGATGTCCTCCGGCAGCCCCAGGGAGGCGGGCGTGGGGGCGTTGTTCCACGCCGTCTCCGCGTCCCGCACGGCCACCTTGAGGCCCTCGGTGCTCTTCAGCTTCCGCTCCACCTCGAAGAGCTGCGAGTTGAGCCCGTCCAGCTTGAACTGGAGATCCTCCATCTCGCGCGACTTCACCAGCTCCAGCTCCAGCTCCTTGACCTTGGCCTCGGCGGCGGGGATGTCCTCGGCGGGCGCCACGGTCTGGGTGCTGGCCAGCCCGGGCATGGACGGGTTGCTCGCCAGCGGCGGCATGCCCGGATGACTATGCCCCGCCACGCCGGGCATGGAGGGCCGCTTCAGATCCGGCTTCGAGGTGCGCACTCGCGGCCGGCGCGAGGGCATCTGGCCCGGCATCAGCGAGTACACGTTCTCCCAGGCGTTGCGCGACGGCAGGCCCACCTGCGAGCGCAGGAACTGGGCGATCTCCGCCGAGTCCTGGGACACCAGCTCCGGCGGCTGGCCGGGCGCGGACTGCTTGTGCAACGTGCCCCCGCCGCCCAGCTCACGCAGCAGCCGGTACGTGAAGCTGTCCTGGCCCACCAGGGTGAAGGCGGTCTTGCCGGCCTTCTGGCCCTGCACCGAGAACCGGGCGTCTTCGCCCCGCCCATCGGCATAGAGGAGTGCCAGGGCCAGCGCCGCGAGCGGACTGATCTCGGCGGCGGGAGGCTTGAGGACGAGGAACCCCGGCTTGAGCGGGAAGCGGCCCTGTGCCGAGAAACCCCGGACGTTCTGGACGGCGACCTCGGTGAAGTGCATGCGCGTCCCCATCCTAGCGCACAAAAGCAGAGAGGAGCGTCCAGGAACGGACACTCCTCTCGGTACCACAACCCTGTAGGACAGGCCCGGAGGCCTGGGCGAACTAGGCGCCGGTGGCGGGCTTGGCGGCCTTCTTGGCCTCGGCGGACGGAGCAGAGTCCTCCTGGACATCCACGCGGGAGGCCTTGCCCTTGAGCGCGCGCAGGTAGAAGAGGCGGTTGCGGTTCACGTTGCCGCGCGAGAGGATCTCGATCTTCTCGTAGCGGGGGCTGTGCAGCGGGAAGATGCGCTCCACGCCGACGCCGAAGGACACCTTGCGCACGGTGAAGCTGGCGCGGTTGTTGCCCTTCTTCTTGCGGATGACGACGCCCTCGAACGCCTGAACGCGCTCCTTCTCGCCCTCCTTCACCTTCCAGTGGACCCGAACCGAGTCGCCGGTCCGGAAGTCGACCAGCTCCTTGCGGAGTTGCTTGGCTTCGACGTACTCGATGAGGCTGCGATGCATGACGAACTCCAGAAATCTTGTGGTGCGAATGACCAGTAAGAGGGGGGCCTAGTAGCAGAGAGAGGCGAGGCGGACAAGTCCGCAGATCGTCCGGTGTTTTTGGGCGCCCCCGTTCCGGAGTCCAACCCCGGCGCTACAGGTCTTCCTCCCCCAGGGCGAGCAGCTTCTGATCCGCTGGCCCGAGTTCCAGGCGAGCGAAGAGATCCGGCCGGCGCTCCCGGGTGAGCGCCAGGGCCTTCCAGCGCCTCCACCGGGCGATCCGGGCGTGGTCCCCGGACTGGAGCACGGCGGGCACCTCGGCGCCCCGGAACACGGGAGGCCGGGTGTACTGGGGGTGCTCCAGCAGGCCCTCCTCGAAGCTCTCGCTGACGTGGCTTGCCTGGTTGCCCAGCACTCCAGGGAGCAAGCGGGCCACGGCATCCACCACCGCCAGGGCGGCGATCTCCCCACCCGTGAGGATGAAGTCGCCCAGGGACAGCTCCCCGTCCAGGTGCGCCATCACCCGCTCGTCCACGCCCTCGTACCGGCCGCAGACCAGGATCAGCCCCTGGGTGTGGCTGACCAGCTCGCGCGCCCGCGCCTGGTTGAAGGCCGGGCCTCGGGGGCTCATCAGCAGCACCTTGGCGCCTGGGAGGCGGGAGCGCGCCGCCTCGATGGCCGCCACCAGCGGCTCCACCTTCATCACCATGCCCGCGCCGCCACCGTACGGCGTGTCGTCCGTGACGCGGTGCTTGCCCTCGGCGTACTCGCGGATGTCCGTGGCGGTGACGGAGAGCTTCCCCCGCTCCTGCGCCTTGCCGAGGATGCTCTCGCCCACGTACCCGGACACCATGCCCGGAAAGAGCGTGAGGATCTCCACCGGGTACATCAGCCCTCCTCGCCGAGGAACTCGGGCGGACGGATGACGATCTTCCCGCCGGGCACGTCCACCGAGGGCACGAAGTCATCGGCGAACGGGACGATCAGCTCGGCCTTGTCCGGGCCGCGGATGACCAGGTTGGGCACCTCTCCGGTGGCCCAGAGCTCCTCCACCTTGCCCAGCTCCTTGCCCGCCTCGTCCACGGCGGTGAGCCCCACCAGGTCGCCCTGGAAGTACTCACCCTCGGCCGGGGGCTCCAGGTCCTCGCGGTAGACGAAGACGGTGGAGCCCACCAGGCCCTCGGCGTCCTCACGCGTCTCCACGCCCTCGAAGGCGACGATGTCCTCCTTGGGGGTGGGCCGCACGGACTCGATCGTCAGATCCCGCTCCTGGCCCGCCCGGGTGCGCACGTGCACGCGATCCACCGCGTCGAGCGTCTCCGAGCCGGGCTCGAACGCGCGCACGGCGACCTCGCCCCCGATGCCATGGGCCCGGGCCACATAGCCGAGCTCCAGCAAGGGACGAGGCGTCACTGGGCGTCAGGGGCGGGAGGCGCCGCGGGAGCCGCCCCAGGGGGACTCGCCGCGCGCCGATCGTCGAGGATCTCGAGGCGGACCTTCTGCCCTTGCTTCTGGGCGGCGGCATTGAGCAGCGTCCGGAGGGCGTTCACAGTCCGCCCATCACGGCCGATGACCTTGCCGACATCCTCGGGGGCGACCTTCAGCTCGAAGAGCCGAGCGCCTTCCGCCTCGGACACACGCAGGCCCACCTGGTCCGGTTGATCGACCAGGGCCCGCGCGAGATAGGTAAGCAGTTGCTCCACGTCCGGTCAGACCGGCTTGCGTCAGGCCGTGGGGGGCGTGGCCTTGGCCGCGCGCTTGATGAGCTCGCCCACCGTCTCGGAGGGCGTGGCGCCCGTCTTCAGCCAGTACTGGAGCCGCTCCTGGTTGAACTCCACCTTGGGGGGATTCAGGTTCGGATCGTAGGCGCCCACGGCCTCGATGAACTTGCCATCCCGGGGGTTCCGGGAGTCGGTGGCAACCACGTGATAATACGGCTTCTTCTTGGCGCCCGCGCGGGCGAGACGGAGGACGACGGCCATGTGTACAGACTCCAGTGAAAGCGACAGCTAGAAAAAAATGAGCGAGGGCGGGCTCTTAGCGTCCCTGCCTCGGGATTGTCAAGGAAGCTCGGGAGGTTGCGTTGCCTTCGAGTCATCCTGCTCGCCCCGGTTGGCGAGCTGTCCGCAGGCGCCGGCGATGTCCCGGCCCCGGTTCTGGCGGATGAAGGCGGCCACGTGCCCTTCGGCGAGGATGGCGCGGAAGGCCTCCGCCCGCTCCTCCATGGTGGTCTGGAACCCCAAGCCGGGGTTCTCGTTGTAGGGGATGAGGTTCACCTTGGCGGGGATCTCCTGGAGCAGCTCCACCAGCCGGTGGGCGTCCTCGTCCGAGTCGTTGAAGCCCCGCAGGAGCACGTACTCGAAGGTGATCCGGCGGCCCTGGCGCAGGGGGAACTTGCGGCACGCGTCCAGGAGCGCGGCGATGTTCCACTTGCGGTTGACGGGCATGGTCTTGCTGCGCTGCTCGTCGGTGCTGGCGTTGAGGGAGATGGCCAGCTTGACGTCCGTCTCCTGACCGAAGCGCTCGATCATGGGCACCAGGCCCACGGTGGAGACGGTGATGTGGCGGTGCGAGAAGTTGGGCCCCTCCTCGGACTGGAGGATGGAGAGCGCCGTCTTGAGGTTCTCGAAGTTGTGCAGGGGCTCGCCCATGCCCATGAAGACCAGGTTGCTGAGCGGGCGGTAGGTCTCCAGGCCCTCGAGCGCGCGCACCTCACGGTTGACGGTGTGCACCTGGGCGACGATCTCGCCGGGGGTGAGGTTGCGCTTGAGCCCCAGGGTGCCCGTCATGCAGAACGAGCACGCCATGGCGCAGCCCACCTGGGTGGAGACGCAGAGCGTCTTCCGATCCTCGGAGGGCATGTAGACGGACTCAATGTAGCGCCCGTCGCGCGTCTTGAAGCGGTACTTGATGGTGCCGTCCACCGAGTGCTGCTCGAGATCCTTCACGAGCGGGACGATCTCGGCGCGCTCCTTGAGCTTCTGGCGCAGCGCCTTGGACAGATCCGTCATCTCGTCGAACGAGCGGACACCGCGCTGGTGGATCCACCGGAAGATCTGCCCGGCGCGGAAGGCGCGCTCGCCCAGCTGCTCGGTGACGAAGCGAGCCAAGCCCTCCAGCGTGAGGCTGGACACGTCGACGAGCTTCGCGGGCGCAGGAGCCGGCAGCGGCGTGGTGTCAGGAGTGGTGACGGAGGACTCGGACATCATTCTGTCTGCTAACGGTGAGGTGTGGGGGAGCCTTCCCACATCTCGGGGCAGCAAGTCAAAGGAGCGCTCGCCTCACGGCTCGGGCATCCAGAGCGCTTCCAAATCGAGCTCCACCGCCTCGAAAGGCACGGCCCGCACCCGTTGCTCCCCGGCGTGGTTGCCCGCAAGCACCCAACGCTCGTTCTCGTTCTGGAACACCTCCAAAGTGCGCGCCAGCGGGTCGATGAGCCACACGTGTCCCACCCGCTCTCTCAGGTAAACAGGCATCTTCCTTACCCGATCGAACCCCGCGGTCGCGGGAGAGAGGATCTCGCAGACCCAATCCGGCGCCACGGAGAAGAAGGGCTGATCCGGAGGAACCGGCATCCGCGAGCGTCTCCAGCCGGCCAGATCCGGGACGAGCACCTCCTCCCCCAGGTGAAGCTCCGGCTCATCGAGGATCCACCAGCCACCCGGTCCTCCCCTTCCCCGCTGAAAGGGTCCCGTCAGCTCGCCGCCCAGCGCCGAGGCGACGACCACATGACGGGCGGCGGGCCGGGGAGCCGCGTGCAGCTCACCCGCGACGAGCTCCCCCACCCACGTCTCTGGCAGGGCTCGAAGATCCTCATAGGTCGCCGGCTTCTTGACCGTAGCCTTCATGTGCCCTCCGAGTCTCCAGACCCTGGCTGCTACTTTACTGGAGATGAAGCTGGCCCATGGCCCATGAAAGCAACGGCCCGGGCCCGCCAGGGAGGCGGACACCGGGCCGGGGCTCGAGCAGGCGGGCAGCCGGACTACTTCTTGCCCTGGTACTGGTACGAGTGGATCTCGGTCTCGCGGAAGAAGTAGGCGACCTCGTTCTTGGCGTTCTCGAGGCTGTCCGAGCCGTGCACCGTGTTCTTGTCGATGCTGGTGGCGAACTCCTTGCGGATGGTGCCCGGGGCGGCGTTGGCCGGGTTGGTGGCGCCCATGATCTCGCGGTTGGCGGCCACGGCGTTCTCACCCTCCAGCACCATCAGCACCACCGGGCCGGAGATCATGAAGCTCACCAGATCCTTGAAGAACGGGCGCGCCTTGTGGACGGCGTAGAAGCCCTCGGCCTGCGCCTGGGACAGGTGCTGCAGGCGGATGGCGACGGGCTTCAGGCCCTTCTCCTCGAACTTGGAGATGATCTTTCCGATGATGCCCTTCTCCAGCCCGTCCGGCTTGATGATGGACAGCGTACGCTCGATGGCCATGTGTCGTGGTCCTCGTGTCTTGAGTGAAAGGTGGAACAGCTAGCGGTTCTTCTTGGGGGCGCCGCGCTTGAGCGCCTCCTGGAGCGTGGTGCCCAGCTCCGTGGGGCTCGCGGCCATCAGGAAGCCCGCGGCCTCCATGGCCTTCATCTTCTCCGCGGCGGTGCCCTTGCCACCGGAGATGATGGCGCCGGCGTGGCCCATGCGCTTGCCCGGGGGCGCGGACTGGCCCGCGATGAAGCCGGCGATGGGCTTGGTGAACTCGCGCGCCACGTACTCGGCGGCGACTTCCTCCGCGCTGCCGCCGATCTCGCCGATCATGATGACCGCGTCGGTCTCCGGGTCGGCGTTGAACAGCTTCAGGCAGTCCACGAAGTCCGTGCCGTTCACCGGATCGCCACCGATGCCCACCGCGGTGCTCTGGCCCAGGCCGAGCTGCGTGAGCTGGTGCACCGCCTCATACGTGAGCGTGCCCGAGCGGGACACCACGCCGATGCGGCCCGGCTTGTGGATGTGGCCCGGCATGATGCCGATCTTGCACTTGGCGCCCGGGGTGATGACGCCGGGGCAGTTGGGGCCGATGAGGCGCACGCCCGGCTTGCCCTGCAGGTAGCGCTTGGCGCGGACCATGTCGTTGACGGGGATGCCCTCGGTGATGGTGATGATGAGGGCCACGCCCGCGTCAGCGGCCTCCATGATGGAGTCCGCGGCGAACGGCGGCGGGACGAAGATGACCGAGGTGTTGGCGCCGGTCTGCTTCACCGCGTCGGCCACCGTGTTGAAGACGGGGACCTTGCCCTCGAAGTCAGTGCCACCCTTGCCCGGGGTGACGCCGGCCACCAGCTTGGTGCCGTAGTCCAGCATCTGCTTGGAGTGGAACGAGCCCGCCGAGCCCGTAATGCCCTGACACAGGACCTTCGTGTTTTCGTTGACGAGGATGCTCATGGGGTAGCTCTCGGAAGAAAGGAGGTGACGGACTAGGCGCCCTTGAGTGCGGCCACGGCCTTCTCAGCGGCCTGCCGCAGGTTGTCCGCCGGAGTGATGGCCAGGCCGGAGTTGCGCAGCAGCTCCTTGCCCTTCTCCACGTTGGTGCCCTCGAGACGGACCACGAGCGGCACCTTGAGCTGCACTTCCTTGGCGGCGGCGATGATGCCCTCGGCGATCACGTCGCACTTCATGATGCCGCCGAAGATGTTGACGAGCACCGCCTTCACGGCCGGGTCGGCGAGGATCAGCTTGAACGCCGCCGTCACCTTCTCCTTGGTGGCGCCGCCGCCCACGTCCAGGAAGTTGGCGGGGTTGGCGCCCACCAGCTTGATGGTGTCCATGGTGGCCATGGCCAGGCCCGCGCCGTTCACCATGCAGCCGATGTTGCCGTCCAGCGCGATGTAGGCCAGATCGTACTCCTTGGCCTGCGTCTCGCGCGGCTCCTCCTCGGCGAGATCGCGGTACTCCAGCAGATCCTTGTGCCGGTAGAGCGCGTTCTCGTCGAAGTTCACCTTCGCGTCGAGCGCCACCACGCCGCCGTCCTTGAGGATGACCAGCGGGTTGATCTCCACGAGCGAGGAGTCCGTCTCCATGTACATCTTGTAGAGCGCGGAGCAGAACTGGACGAACTTGTTCACCGTGGGGCCGGACAGGCCCAGGCCGAAGGCGAGCTTGCGGCCCTGGAAGTCCAGGAAGCCCACCGCCGGATCCACCGCCTCGCGGAGGATCTTCTCGGGGTGCTTGGCTGCCACTTCCTCGATCTCCACACCGCCCTCACGGGAGGCCATGAAGGTGATGCGCGAGGTGGCGCGGTCCAGCGTCACGCCCAGGTACAGCTCCTGGGCGATGGCGAGCCCCTCCTCGATGTAGACCTTGTGGACCGTCTGCCCCTCGGGGCCGGTCTGGATGGTCTTGAGCTTCATGCCGAGCATGGCCTTGGCAAGCTCCTTCGCCTCGGCGGGGCTCTTGGCGAGCTTCACGCCGCCGCCCTTACCGCGGCCGCCGGCGTGGATCTGGGCCTTCACGACGACCACGGGCGTGGCCAGCTCCTTGGCGGCGGCCTCGGCGTCCTTGGGGGACATCGCGAGGATGCCCCGAGGCGTGGGGACACCATACTTCCGGAAGAGTTCCTTGCCCTGGTACTCGTGGATCTTCATCGAGGCTCCGGCTGAACGGCGATGGCTTGAGGCGTCAAGCGCGGGCTGCGTATTCGCGCAATACGGGCCTAAGTGCAAGGACGTTCACGGCAGGGGGTTGATGGTGACCCAAGATGTAGGCATGAGCGAACGGAATGGGCACCAGCGGACATGACTCGGCCCTGCCTCGAGCCGGAGAGGCTCCGAGTGCAGGGCCGAATCGGACGCAGCGAATCGCCGGAACGCTCTAGCCCGGACCCGAGGCCGCCTTCTTCTCCTCGTCCTTGAAGAAGATGTCCTTGATCAGCAGCTTGGCCACCTCGCGGTTCATCATCGCGATGGACGAGGTCAGCGGGATCTCCTTCGGGCAGACCTTCACGCAGTTCTGCGCCTTGCCGCAGTCCTGGATGCCGCCCGGGCCCATCAGCGCCCGCGTGCGCTCCTCGGCGTTCATCTTCCCCGTGGGGTTCATGTTGAACAGCCGCGCCTGGCTGATCGCCGCCGCGCCCACGAAGGCGTTGTCGATCGTCACCTGCGGGCACGCCTCCAGGCAGCTCCCACAGGTAATGCACGTGGACAGCACGTACATCGTCGATTGATCGTGCGGGGACTGCCGCGGGCCCGGCCCCAGGTTGTGCGTGCCGTCCACCGGGATCCAGCCCTTCACCCGCTTGAGCGCCTCGAACATGCGCTGGCGGTCCACCGTCAAGTCCCTCACCACCGGGAACTTCTTCAGCGGCTCCAGGGTGATGGGCTTCTCCAGCTTGTCGATCAGCGCCGAGCAGGCCATCCGCACCCGCCCGTTGATGTTCATCGCGCAGCTGCCGCACACCTCCTCGAGGCACGCCGCATCCCACACCACCGGGGCCACCTTCTTGCCCTCCACGGTGACGGGGTTGCGCTGGATCTCCATCAGGCACGACACGACGTTCGCGCCCTTCCGGTACGGAAGGCGGAACTCGTCATAGTGGCCCTGCCCTCCCGGCCCATCCTGGCGCCAGATGCGGAACGTCACTGTCTGGGTGGTAGCGCTTGCCTGTGCGGTGTCCATGTCGAGTTCCCCTGACTACGCGTACCAACGCGGTTCCGGCTCCAGCACCGGGGTGGCGATGTCCTCGTAGGAGATCTTCGGCCCCTCGCCCGAGTACTTCGCGATCGTCGTCTTCGCCCACTTCTCGTGGCGCTTCTTCCACTGCTCCATCCACTGCGGATCCTCGCGCGGATCCTTCGACTTCGGCTCGGGCAGCGAGGCGTCCGGCTTGTAGTGGGCGCCACGGCTCTCGTCCCGCATCAGCGCGCCGGTGGCGATCACCTCGCCCAGCTCCAGCATGTTCCATAGCTGGTTGGTGAAGGACAGCGAGCGGTTGGCCACGTTGCCGGTATCCAGCACGTTGCAGCTCTTCCAGCGCTCCTTCATCTCGCGGATCTTCTCGATCGTCTTCTTCAGCCGATCGTTGTAGCGGACGACGGTGCAGTTCTCCGTCATCAGCTCGCCCAGCTCCTTGGAGATCTGGTACGGGTTCTCCGAGCCCGCCATCTTCTTGATCGTGGCGAAGCGGTCCTCCCAGTACTTCTTCGCGTCCGTGAAGTACTTGCCGCTCTGGGCCTCGGCCGCCTTGGCGTTGTTCTTCGCGTACGCCACCATCGCCGGCCCGCCGATCTGCCCCGAGTAGATGCAGGACAAGAGCGAGTTGGCGCCCAGCCGGTTCGCGCCGTGGAAGGCGTAGTCCGCCTCGCCCGCCGCGTACAGGCCCGGGATGTTGGTGGACTGGTTCTTCGGGCTGCCCTCGGCCGGCGTGAGCGTGCGCGGATCCGCCTCGAAGTTCACGTACAGGCCGCCCATCGAGTAGTGCATGCCCGGGAAGATGACCATCGGCGTGTGGCGCGGGTCGTCTCCCACGAACTTCTCGTAGATCTCCATCACGCCCTTGATCTTCGCGTCGAGCGTGGCGGCGGGGATGTGCGTCACGTCCAGGTACACGCCGTCCCGGCCGCCGATGCCCATGCCCAGATCCCGGCAGACCATGAAGATCTCCCGGGTGGCCACGTCGCGCGGCACCAGGTTCTTGTACTTGGGATACTTCTCCTCAAGGAAGTACCAGCGCTCGCTCTCGGGGATCTCCCGCGGGTGGCGCGTGTCGCCCTTCTTCTTCGGCACCCACACGCGGCCGCCCTCGCCGCGCACGGACTCGCTCATCAGGCGCAGCTTGTCCTCACCCGGAATCGAGGTGGGGTGCACCTGGATGAACTCGCCGTTGGCGTAGATCGCGCCCTCCATGTAGGCGCGGCCCGCCGCGGTGCCCGTGTTGATGATGGAGTTGGTGGAGCGCCCGAAGACGATGCCAGGGCCTCCCGTGGCCAGGCACACCGCCTCGGCCGGGAAGGTGCGGATCTCCATGGTGCGCAGATCCAAGGCCACGCTGCCAATACAGCGGCCGGACTCGTCCTTCACCGTGCCGAGCCACTCCCAGTACTCGTACTTGGTGACTTTGCCCTCGGCCTCGTAGCGGCGCACCTGCTCGTCCAGCGCGTAGAGCAGCTGCTGGCCGGTGGTGGCGCCCGCGAAGGCCGTGCGGTGGTGGAGCGTGCCGCCGAAGCGCCGGAAGTCCAGCAGGCCCTCGGCGGTGCGGTTGAACGTCACCCCCATGCGGTCCAGCATGTAGATGATGCCCGGGGCCGCGTAGCACATGCCCTTCACGGACACCTGCTCCGCCAGGAAGTCGCCGCCGCGCAGCGTGTCCTTCACGTGGATGTCCGGGTGATCGCCCTCGCCCTTGGTGTTCACCGCGCCGTTGATGCCTCCCTGGGCGCAGACCGAGTGCGAGCGCTTCACCGGGACGATGGAGAGGACGTCGACCTGGTGGCCGGCCTCGGCCAGCTTGATCGTCGTCATCAACCCCGCCAACCCACCACCCACCACTGTGAACCGCGCTGCTGCTGCCATGCATCGTCTCCTTCACTGCGCGGGAGCCAGGGGGCCGCTGGCCCGCCAGGACTGGCGAGCGCACCACCCCAACTCCCCGGTGCGGGTTCTACAGGCTAGATAACTTGGCGGAACTCCGCCGCAATCGCGGAGGCACGCGCGATAAGCACGCGCCATTTCCGGCATAAGGCCCGCCCTACCCAGGAAGTCCCCAGGCGGGCAGGCCGGGCTCCAGAATCGCCGGACTACAGCTTCACGCTGTCGACCGTCTTCTTCACGGACTGGAAGGACTTCTCCAGGGCCGCCTTCTCCGAGTCATCCAGCTGCACGGTGATGACCTTCTCCACGCCGCCCGCGCCGATCTGCACCGGGGCGCCGAAGAAGTAGCCGTTGATGCCGTACTGGCCCTCGAGCAGGGCCGCGCCCGGGAGCACGCGCTTGCGATCCAGCAGGAAGCTCTCCGCCATGGCGATGGAGCTGGCCGCCGGGCCGAAGTAGGCGCTGCCCGTCTTGTAGAGGGCCACCAGCTCGGCGCCGCCCTCGCGGGTGCGCTTGATGATGGCCTCCAGCTTGTCCTTGGGCAGCAGCTCGGTGAGCGGCACGCCGCCCACGGTGCTGTGGCGCACCAGGGGCACCATGTCGTCACCGTGGCCGCCGAGCACCAGCGCCTCCACGTCACGGATGGAGCAGTTGAGCGCCTCGGCGACGAAGCACTTGAAGCGGCTGGTGTCCAGCACGCCCGCCATGCCGATGACCATGTTCTTGGGCAGCCCGGCGATCTTGTGGAGCGCGAACACCATCGCGTCCAGCGGGTTGGCCACGTTGATGACGAAGGAGTTGGGGGCGTGCTGTTTGATGTTGGCCGCCACGTCCTTCATGATCTTCAGGTTGATGTCGAGCAGGTCCTCGCGGCTCATGCCCGGCTTGCGGGGCACGCCGGCGGTGATGATGATCACGTCCGAGCCGGCCACGTCCTTCCAGTCCGTGGAGCCCGTCACGCGGCAGTCATAGCCATCCACCGCGGACAGCTGGTTGATGTCGAGCGCCTTGCCCTTGACCAGGCCCTCGGCGGCGGGGATGTCGAACAGCACCACGTCGCCAAGGTTCTTCTGCACGGCGAGCAGCGCCAGGTTGCCGCCGATCTGACCGCCGCCGATGAGGCCAATCTTCTTCTTCTGAGCCATGTGGATCGTCTCCCGGATTCACTACATGTTCTTGATGATGGCCTGACCGAACTCGGAGCACTTCACCTCGGTCACGCTGCCCTGGTTCTCCAGCTTCATCAGGCGGGCGAAGTCGTACGTCACCGTCTTCGCGGCGATGGCCTTGTCCATGCCCTTGATGATGAGATCCGCGGCCTCGTTCCAGCCCAGGTGGCGGAACATCATCTCGCCCGAGAGGATCACCGAGCCGGGGTTCACCTTGTCCTGGTCCGCGTACTTGGGCGCGGTGCCGTGGGTGGCCTCGAACACGGCGTGGCCGGACATGTAGTTGATGTTGCCGCCCGGGGCGATGCCGATGCCGCCCACCTGCGCGGCCAGCGCGTCCGAGAGGTAGTCACCGTTGAGGTTCAGCGTGGCGATCACGTCGAACTCGTCCGGACGGGTGAGCACCTGCTGCAGGGTGATGTCCGCGATGGAGTCCTTGATGATGATCTTCCCGGCGGCGACCGCGGCCTTCTGCTCGGCGTTGGCGGCCTCCTCGTTCTTGGCGGCCTTGGTGGCCTCCCACTGATCCCACGTGTAGACCTTGGCGCCGAACTCGCGGGCGGCCAGCTCGTAGCCCCACTTGCGGAACGCGCCCTCGGTGAACTTCATGATGTTGCCCTTGTGGACGAACGTCACGCTCTTGCGCTTGTGCTCCACCGCGTACTGGATGGCGGCGCGGATCAGGCGCTCGCTGCCCTCCTGCGACACGGGCTTGATGCCGATGCCCACGTTCTTCGGGAAGCGGATCTTCTTGAACTCCTTCTCGAACTCCTTCTGGAAGGAGGCCAGGAACTTCTCCGCCGCGGCGGTGCCCGCCTCGAACTCGATGCCGGCGTAGATGTCCTCGGTGTTCTCGCGGAAGATCACCATGTCCACCTTCTCGGGCGCCTTCACCGGGCTGGGCACGCCCTTGAAGTAGCGGACCGGACGCAGGCAGACGTAGAGATCCAGCAACTGGCGCAGCGCCACGTTGAGCGAGCGGATGCCGCCGCCCACCGGCGTGGTCAGCGGGCCCTTGATGCCCACCAGGTACGTGCGGAAGGCCTCGACCGTCTCGTCCGGCAGCCAGTTGTTGACCTGCTTGAAGGACTTCTCGCCGGCCAGCACCTCGTACCAGGCGATCTTCTTCTTGCCGCCGTAGGCCTTCTCCACCGCGGCATCGAACACCGCCTGCGAGGCGCGCCAGATGTCACGGCCCGTGCCGTCGCCCTCGATGTAGGGGAGGATCGGGTTGTCCGGAACATTCAGCTTGCCGTTCTGAAGGGTGATCTTCTGGCCAGACGGAGGCGCCATCGGGGAGAGCTCCTGGATAGGTGTGACCGTGTATGCGGGGGGGGCGGATAGTCCGGAACCCGCTCCCTCCAGTCAAGCTGTTTGGCCAGCGACCAAGGGTGCCTGACTTATCGCATCCAGAGCATCAACAACGTCCGGAAGGCGTCACCCTCTGGCGGCTCAACGCGCGGCGTCGTGATTTCCGGAGATCCGGAGTTCATCATGGCGCGCCTCAAAGGTTCCCAAACGGGGGTGCGTCCATGGAATGGCTCGAGTTCAACCGGTGGTCCCAGGAAGTGCACAAGCGGCTGGCGCTCCAGGCCGCCCGCCTGAATGAGGTCTCCCAGCGCCTGCCCAAGCAGCAGGTCACCGCGACGCAGGCCTATCACCTGCAGTCCATGCTGCGGCGGCACTCGGCCACCAACCCCTGGGGGCACCCGAGCGCGGAGAGCTGACGGCGCTCAGCCTCGAGCCCTGGAGGCCGGCCCGTCACTCAGCTCCAGGACGTGGGTCTCCACCAGGATGTCCAACGCCTCGCGGAGATCCTGCGGGGGAAGGACTCGGGCCGCGGAGAGCGCCTCCCCCTCGACGAACGGCTGGCGGCGCGCGAGCACCCAGCGAACCAGCGGGAGCAGCTCCGGCACGACGGAGACCTCCGAGCGCTCGCCCTTGTGCTGGACGGACAACAGCCACTCGCGCTCTGCCCCCTTGCCGCGCTGCTTGAGCTGAATCCGGGCCGTGGCCTTGCGCTGGTAGCTGCGCTGAGCGGCCTCCCCTCCCAGGAGCTCCTCCACCTGAAGCGAGCCCAGCACCTCCGGCAGCTCGCGCAGGAGCCCTGCCAAGTGCTGCGAGGCCTGCTTGCGCTGGCTGCGCGGGCCCAGCATCCCGGCGGCCGGTTCACGCCAGGCCTCCTGGGCCATGAGCCGCGTGCGCAGGTGGCGCAGCACCAGGTCCGCCCAGGAGTGGGGCCAGATCCCGAAGACGATGTGGAACGACTCTTCCCCGGACTCGGTGGCGTGCCAGGCTCCCGGCGGGAAGAACAGGACGGAGCCCGGGCGCAGTTCCACGGTCTGCACGTTCTCCGGCATCTCCTTGGGAAGGTCCTGCTTCAAGGCCGCGCGCAGCGTCTCGGGCACGGTCTTGTCGATGACGCCGTAGCCCGCGGGGGGCCAGCTCACGTGCTCGTTGAGCGCCAGCCGCCAGCGCTTGCTGCCCCGCAGCTGGACGGCGAAGTTCAGCTCCGGATCGAAGTGAGGGAGCGCTCCCGCGCTGCGCCGCGAGGCGAAGCCGCTGCAGAACGTCTTGCCCGGCGGGAAGCCGAGATCCTCCTCCAGGCGTCGCGCCATGGCGCGGATCTGCGGCACGTAGGTATCCAGCTTCTGGAAGAACAGGGTCGCCCCAACGCCGTACAGGTTCAGCGCATCCCGAGGGTCGAAGTAGGTCCCGTAGGAGGTGCGCCCCTGCTCGTCGCGCATGGAGTCCTTGGGGAACCAGACGGGGATCCGCTCCGGGTAGGCCCGCACCAGCGCCTCCAGGTTCTGAAGCTCCGGGATGCGCAGCAGCTCCGGGAAGCGATCCATGGCCCCATGGGAGACATGGATGCGATGGGGCCAGACCTCCGTCATGAACTGCTTGACGCTCAACGGCTTGATCAACCTGGCCAGACTGATGGTGTCGTCCATGAACCCGCTCTCGTGCCGGACGTGAGGATGCTCTAGTCCAGGATGCCGGTGAAGCTCCGAAGTACGTACTCCAGGATGAGGTGCGAGGAGGAGTGCGTCGCCGGCAGTTGCCCCGGCCGGAAGTGGGGGATCTCGACGCCTCGGTAGACCGCGGCGTCTCCCAGCCTCAGGTCCGCCAGTCCCTCCTGGCCGCTCACCGTGATGAACCCCAGGGGCCAGCCCGTGGGCCCCGCCGGCTCGGGCAGGTAGTCCACTTGGAGCGAGATGCTGTAGCGCGACTGTTCGCGATCAATGTGGCGTTTGAGCCTTGCCCCGCTCTGGTAATACGAGAGGAACGAGTAGGAGGGCTTGACCGGCTCGCCGACGACGGCATCCATCAGATGCCTCAGCCGCGCGTGCAGCATGCGGCTGACGGGCTCGTTGTGCGCGATGTACCGGTTCTCCGTGGGATCATCTCCGTACTGGATGAGGCCGGCGGCCAGCAGGTCGCGGAAGTAGATGCGCAGCGCCGCGATCTCGAAGGGGTGAAGCAAGTCGCGGCAGACGGAGAACCCCTCGCCGTGGAAACCGGCCTTCAGCGTACGGAAGAGCGCCTGGCGCGAGTGCTCGGCCTGAGCCTGGGTGGCGGGATCGATCAGCGCGCCCGTGGCGCGGAGCAGGGCTCGAAGCCGGGGCTCCAGCTCGGGCGGAGGCTGGCCCGGCCGGAGGGCCGCGAGCGCCTCGGCATCCCGAGGCTCCACCCAGAACGGCGTCTGGACTCCCGTGGGGGCGTACTCCACCCAGAATGCCGGCCCCTCCGCGAAGCACCGCAGGCGCCCTTCCTGCTCGAAGTCCCGAGGCCAGGCGATGTCGGGACGGAGCTGGAACTCTCGCTGGAAGAGGAACGAGGGCGCGACGATCAGCCCCTCGACGTCCGCGCGCTCCGGCCGGGACTCGCGAACGCGGAGAGGGAGTAGCTCGGCGGCAGGCTCGGCCGCCACCCGGTAGCGAGGCCACTCGCTGAGCTCCTCCGGCTTCACCAACAGCCCGATCCGGTGGAGCGCCTCCACCACCTCCGGGCCCGCATCCAGCTCCAGCTCGCCGCCGGCCTTCACCAGCGCGCTCAACACCTCGAACAGCAGGGGCTCCTTCGCGGCGGTGATCTCATGGACCCGCAGGCCATACCCCTTCACGGGCGCCTGGACAGTGATCCGGGCCGCCCCCTCCTCTCCCGGAGGCGCCACGATGTCCATGTACGGATTGAGAACCAGCTCGTCGAGTTCCAAGGAGACCCCCTGCACGCGGCAGCGCCGCGGGTGCGGCATGAAGTCCGCATTTCCAGGCCCACATGAAAAATCAGCACAGGCTGCGAAATCAATATTGACAGTAAAACCGGTTTTACGTTACTTATTGGTCATCCTGGGTTGCCCAGGAACCAGCTCCAGCCCGGAGACTGGCTGCACATGCGAGGTCGCGCCATGGAGAAGAAGGTCGAGATCCAGAAGGCAGAGAAGCAGGAGCAGGCGAAGCTCGAGGTCAAGGAGGTCAAGGTTCGCAAGCTCCAGCTCAAGACCCACATCAAGGCCGCTCAGTCCAAGCCCTACGCTGGCTGATAAGCCTGGGCCGGCGCCAAGGCCGGCTCGACTTCGAGCGAACCAGGGAGAGTGCCGTACCTCCCTGGCTCGCATCACCGTTGCTTTCGAAAGCTGATAAGCCTCGCGTGCCGCTCCATGCTCGGACGGCCGGTGAGGAAACGCGGCATGAGTCAGTGGACAGTGGCGCGCTCGGTGGTGCAGCGCCCGTCTCCCAGCGGGGATGGCTTCCTGCTCCTCGGCGCCCGGTTCGAGCTGCTCCACACCGCAGAGCCCCTCGAGGCATGGCAGCGCCTGTCCGCGGAGGACGTGGCGACCCTGGTGAAGAGCGGGTTTCTGGTTCCCCCCTCCCCGGCTCTCATCGCGTCGGCGCCCTCTGCCTCTCCGCTCCCTGCCACGGCTGGCCCCCTGATCCTGCTGGTGAGCGCGGAGCCTTCACGTCCGGAGCCCCTGGCGCTGGCGCTGGCCTTCCGCGAGCTGGGCAGTGAAGTCCAGCTGATCACCTCGCCTCGACAGCTCCCTGCCCTCCCCGTCCGGCCGCTCGTCCTGCTGATGGAAGATCTCGAGCCCGGCTCCCCCATGGAGGCGTCCGCCCCCTGGCTCGAGGCCGCACGGGTGGTGTGGTGTGGCGAATGCCTCGAGGGCACGCACGTGGGTCCGCTGTTGGAGACCCCAGCGGATGCGCGGGACTACACCGAGGCGACCCAGGGGTGGGCCTCGATGGGCGAGCTGCGCGGCATGGGGTTCGGCGCGCAATGGCCCTTGGGGTTGATGTCGCACGTGGCGCGAGCTCCCCAAGCGGTGGCCCGGGCCGTCCTCCAGGTGGCGCAAGCCCCCCGAGGCTCGTGCTTCCTGCTCGAACAGGAGCGCCAGGTGCGGCTGTGGACCTCCTTGAGGGAGCAACCCCTCGCGCCTGACAGCCTCTTTGCCTCCCAGCGCTGGTCCAAGGGGATCTTCAACGGCCTGACGGTGGAGCCCTTCGCCGACACGGCCGCGGGCTTCATCGCCTCGTGCCTGACGCCCTCGGGAGGCATCGGCTTCCTGGAGGGAAACTTCGGCAAGGGGCGCACGCGTGAGGACGCGGAGCGCATCGCCCGAGGAGAGGCCATCGAGCGGTTCGCGGCCTGGCAGGCCCACCACGTCCCGCCGCCCCCCGGCGGCGCTCCCCAGCGGACCTACGGGCTGCTCGACTTCCACCCGGATCAGGCGGGCTGCCTGCGCTGCCGGGAGCAGGGGCTACCCCGGGTGCCCATGCGCCCCGTCTGGGATGAAGTCCACCGGGTCTGGGCGGAGGTTCCAGAGTGCCTCGTCCCCTTCCCGTACCGCGCTCCCTCGCCCGCGCTTCAGTTCGGCGCGAGCGACACGTGCGGGCTGGCGGCGTTTCCCTCCCGCGAGGGCGCCGTGCTCCGGGGCACATTGGAGACCCTGGAGCGGCATAACTTCTACCCGTCCTTCCTTCATCAGCGCCCCGGGGTGCTGCTGACGCCCGAGATGCTGCCGGAGGGCTGCTGGGCGCGGGAGCTGTACGCCCACCTCGCGGGCCTGGGCCTGAGGTGCTGGTGGCTCCACTACCCAGATGCCTTCGCCGCCCCGGTGCTCCATGCCTTCGTGCTGGATCCTCAGGGGGGGCACCTGAGCCGTGGGAGCGGCTCGGGGCCGCGCCTGGCCATCGCGGCGGAGAAGGCGCTGCTGGAGGCGCTCCTCACGCGCGTGCAGCACCAGTTCGTCGCGGAGAACGGCGCCAGCGCGGATGACGACGCCTACGCCGATTGGCAGCGCGAGGAAGTGGTTCAGCCCCTGGTTCGCTACCTCGAGGCCCAGCCGCTGGCCTCCACCCCGCCGCGGGAGTTCGACTCGGAGCAAGCCCTGCTGGCCCACCTGTTGTCCGTGCTGGCCGACCAGCGGCTGCCGCTGCTCGTCGCGGAGCTGCCCTGCCCTGTGCTGGAGTGGAGCGCCGTCCGGGTCCTCATCCCCGGACTGACGACCCACCAGCGGGCCTCCGACAGCGCCGGCGGCAGCCGCCTGTGGGGAGCCACGTTCCGCCACGGAGTCCCCACGTGAGCGACGAGGAAAAGCGCGACATGGGCCGCCGGCGCCAGCGCCGCAAGCTCCTCATCCCGGAAGTCATCCAGACCTCCACCACGGACTGCGGCCCGGCGTCCCTGAAGAGCATCCTGGGCGGTTTCGGGCTCGACGTGGGGTACGAGGCCCTGCGCGAGCTCTGCCAGACCGATCTGGATGGGACTTCCATCGACTCGCTGGAGGAGATCCTCCACCGGCTTGGCCTGGGCGCGGAGCAGGCCATCGTCCCGGTGGAGCACCTGCTGCTGGACGAGGCCCAGCTCCTGCCGGCCATCGTGGTGGTGAAGAGCCCCATCGGCGAGGCGCACTTCGTCACTGTCTGGCGCCGGCACGGGCCGCTGCTGCAGATCATGGATCCCAACAGCGGGCGAGCCTGGCCCTCCCGCGAGCAGTTCCTCAAGGATCTCTACCTCCATGAGATGCCCGTGGACGCGGAGGCCTGGCGTGAATGGGCCGGAGACGTGGAGTTCCGGGCCCCGCTGGAGCGGCGCCTACGGGCGCTGCGGCTACCACGGAGGGAGTGTCAGCGGCTGCTCGCGGATGCGCTGGGCCGCTCGGAGTGGCGGCCGCTGGCGGCGCTGGATGCGGCGGTGCGAGTGGTCGAGACGCTCGCTGGCGCGGAGAGCCTGCGCCGTGGAAGCGAATCGCTCCGGGCGGTGGAGCGGCTCTACACGCAGGCGCTCCAGCCCTCCGGGGAGGCCCTCATCCCCAGCCGGT
The DNA here is from genome assembly GCF_045802625.1 of Hyalangium sp. Taxonomy (NCBI): domain Bacteria; kingdom Pseudomonadati; phylum Myxococcota; class Myxococcia; order Myxococcales; family Archangiaceae; genus Hyalangium; species Hyalangium sp. Next base: position 162,794 of record NZ_JBJMQP010000007.1, read on the forward strand.
TCTGGTCGGCCGTGCCCGCCGAGCCCTCCGAGGATGGCTCGCCGCGGGTCGCCCTGCGCGGAGCGGTGGTGCTGCGCATCCAGGGGCCCGCTCCCGAGCGCCACGCCGACGCGGCGCACGAGCCGGACTCCCCGCCTCGCGAGGCCTCCCCCGAGATCGAGCGCGCCCTGACGGAGCGGCCCGTCGCGCTGGGCCGGGCCCTGCTCGGGTTCCTGAAGGAGGATGGTCCCTGGCGGCCGGTGCTGCTGCTCGGGGCGTTGCTCCTCATCTCGGCCGGCGTGACGCTCGAGACCCTCCTGCTGCGCGGGCTGCTCGAGGTCCTGGAGCAGATACGCCTGGGCACCCAGCGGCTGGGCTCTCTGGTGGCGCTGGCGACCTTCTGCGCTTCACTCCTGGCGCTGGAGGCGCCCGTCGTGGCGGGAGTGCTCTGGCTGGGCCGCCGCCTGGAGACGCGCTTCCGGGTGGCCTTCCTTCACAAGTTGCCCCGGCTGACGGATCGCTACCTGCAGAGCCGGTTGACCTCGGATCTGGCCCACCGCAGCCACCTCGTTCATCGGCTCCGCCTCCTTCCGGATCTGGGGCGGCGGGTGCTGCAATCGTGCTTCGAGCTGGGCTTCACGGTGCTGGCCATCGCATGGCTGAGCCCAGCCCTCTGGCCCTGGGCGGCACTGGCGGCGGTGTGCGCCGTGGTGCTGCCCGCGGTGTTCCAGCCGGTGATGCGGGAGCGGGACCTGCGCGTGCAGACACTGGCTAGCAACCTCAGCCGCTTCTTCCTGGATGGACTGCAGGGCCTGGTGGCCACCCGGGCTCACGGCGCGGAGCGAAGCCTTCGGCACGAACAGCGGCTGCTGATGCGCGACTGGGTCCGCGCCCAGTACGCCCTGCAGGGCACGATCATGGCCACCGAGGGGCTCCAGTCCTTCATCGGCTACGGCTTCGCGGCGCTGCTCGTCCTGTGGCACCTGCAACAAGGGCCGCAGGCTATCGGCGGGGCGCTGCTCCTGGCCTACCTGGCGCTCAACCTGCCCAGGCTCGGACAGGGACTGGCCCAGGTGCTCCGCGAGACGCCCCGCAACCGGAGCCTCGCGCTGCGGCTGCTCGAGCCGCTCGACGCACCGCAGTGGACCTCCAGCGACGTGCCGGCTGTCCCGGCCCCTGGGCAGGACTCGCCGCCCGGTGGAGTGTCCCTCTCGCTCGAGGACGTGAGCGTCCGCGCGGGCAACCACCCGCTGCTCCAGCACCTCTCCTTGTCGATCTCCGCGGGGAGCCATGTGGCGATCGTCGGCGCTTCGGGAGCAGGCAAGTCCAGCCTCGTGGGGCTGCTGCTGGGGTGGCACCCCGCGGTGGAGGGCGTGGTGCGGATCGCGGGAGAACCGCTGAGCCCGGAGCGGCTCACCTGGCTGAGGAGCGTCACCGCGTGGGTGGATCCCAGCGTCCAGCTCTGGAACCGCTCCCTGCTGGACAACCTCACCTTTGGCCGAGCCCCGGAGCAGCCCATCCCACTGGCCACGGCCGTGGAAGGCGCGGACCTGAAGGGCGTGCTGGAGCGCATGCCGGAGGGGCTCCAGACCGAGCTTGGCGAGGGGGGCGGCCTGGTCTCTGGAGGCGAGGGGCAGCGGGTGCGGCTCGGCCGGGCCGTCATGCGCGAGCAGGTGCGGCTGGTCCTGCTGGACGAGGCCTTCCGGGGCCTGGATCGCACCACTCGGCATCGCCTGCTGGCCTCCGCGCGCCAGCGGTGGGCTCAGGCCACCCTGTTGTGCGTGACCCACGACGTGCACGAGGCCCTCACATTTGATCGGGTGATCGTCCTGGAAGAAGGGCGCGTCATCGAGGACGGCATCCCCTCGGAGCTGGTGAAGTCGGAGCAGACGCGCTTCGGTCAGCTGTTGAAGGTGGAGGCCACGATGGACACGGTCTGGTCCAGCTCCACCTGGACTCGCATCCACGTCGAAGGCGGGCAGCTGAGGGTAGAAGATGGGCCGCCCGCCGCTCCTCGCCAGCGGGAGGCGTCATGACAGACGCACTGCTCGAGTCCGCCTGGCCGGCGGCGCGGCTGGGAGACGCCCTGGTGCTGCTGGCACGACGCTTGGGGCTGGAGCCCGGGGGTGAGGGCTCACCAGAGCTCACTCCGCCGCCATCCCGGGAGGACGGCCTCGATGCCTGGATGGAGCAGGTGGCCGCGTCCCTGGGACTCGACCTGGATCACGTCGAGGCTCGCCATGACGGACTGGAGCGCGCGCTGGGGGAAGCAGCCCCAGCGCTGTTGCGAATGGGCTCCGCGGAGGGGGAACGCTTCCACCTGCTCCTGGGTTGCCGAGGGCGCACCGCCTCTCTTCTGGGACAGGACGGCACCGTCCACCGGGTTTCCCTGGAGCGGCTCGCCGTGGAGCTCCGCGGTCCCTCGGAAGCACAGCCTGGCCTGGAGGCCCTGCTGGAGACAGCCGCCGTCACCGCTCCCCTGCGCGAGCGGGCCCGGGCCGCGCTGCTGGGGGCGAGCCTTGGCGCGCGAGAGGTGGCGGGGCTCTGGTCGCTGCGCCTGGCCCCGGAGACCCGCTTCCGGCAGCAGTTGCAGAACGCGGGCGCGGGGCGCTGGCTGCTGGCCTTCGTCCTGGCTCAGCTCGCGCATGAGGGCCTCTTCGTCCTCTCGTGGTGGGTGCTCGGCGGCGGCGCGTTCGCCGGACACCTGGAGCGCGGCTGGGTCCTCGGCTGGGCGCTGCTGCTGCTCACCAGCATCCCCTTCCGCCTGCTGGCCCTGTGGGCTCAAGCCCGCCTGTCGGTCGAGGCGGGGCGCCTGCTCAGGCAACGGCTGCTCGCGGGAGCGCTGAGGCTCGATCCAGACGAGATCCGGCACCAAGGCATCGGGCAACTCCTCGGCCGGGTCATGGAGTCGGAGTCCCTGGAGACGCTCTCGCTGGCAGGGGGCTTCGTGGGCGTGCTCGCCCTGGTCGAGCTGGGCATGGCCGTGGCGGTGCTGCGGGCGGGCGCTGGCGGCGGGTGGCATGCCCTGCTGCTGGTGGGGTGGATCGCGGCCACCTGTGGCCTGATCGGGGTGAGCCTGCGCCAGCGCGAGCGGTGGACCGATGCCCGCATGGAGTTGACCCATGATCTCGTCGAGCAGATGGTGGGCCAGCGGACCCGGGTGGCCCAGCAAGCGCCCGCGCGCTGGCACTCGCACGAGGACGCCGCGCTGGAGCGCCACCTGGGCGTGGCCCGGCGCATGGACGCCGTCGAGACGGTGCTGCGCGCGGTGGGGCCTCGGGGCTGGCTGGTCGTGGCGCTGCTGGGGCTGGCTCCCGGCTTCGTCTGGGGCGAGGTGGACCTGAGCGCACTCGCGATCAGCCTCGGCGGCATCCTTCTTGGCCTGCGCGGGCTGACGAACCTGACGGACTCCCTCTCGGCGCTGCTCGGGGCGGGGCTGGCCTGGAAGCAGGTCTCGCAGATCTTCCACTCCGCCGCCCGCCCGCTCGCGCACGGAAAGCCGCTCACCATCGCCCCTGCCCCAGGAGCCGCCCCGGCCGTGCTGGAGGCGCACAACCTGACCTACCAACACCGGGGCCGGAGCGCGGCGATCCTCCAGGGGTGCAACCTCCAGGTCCACGCCCAGGAGCGCGTGCTGCTCCAGGGCGCCTCCGGCAGCGGCAAGTCCACGCTCGCCTCGGTGCTGGCGGGCCTGCGCCAGCCCGCCTCGGGAGTCGTGCTCCTGGGAGGGCTGGATCGCCAGACGGTGGGAGGGCTGAAGTGGCGCCGCAACGTGGTGCTGGTGCCGCAGTTCCACGAGAACCACCTCTTCACGGGCACCCTCGCCTTCAACCTGCTGATGGGGCACCGCTGGCCCCCGCGGGATGAAGACTACGAGGCGGCGCGAGATCTCTGCCGCCAGCTGGGACTGGGGCGCTTGCTGGAGGCCATGCCGGCAGGGATCCTCCAGATCGTGGGAGAGTCCGGCTGGCAGCTCTCACATGGCGAGCGAAGCCGCGTCTTCATGGCCCGCGCCCTGCTCCAGGGAGCGCAGCTGCTGGTCCTGGACGAGAGCCTCGGCGCGCTGGATCCGCTGAGCCTCCAGCAGTGCCTGGACACCGTCTTGAAACGCGCTCCCACGCTCCTGGTGATTGCCCACCCATGATGAACGAGCGCTGGACAGACGTGGCCCGGCGGGCCGTCGAGGGGCTGGGGGTCCAACCCGGGGAGCTGATCTACGTCCGGGACGGAGCGGGCCGCTGGGAGGTCCTCCAGGAGATGGTCTTCGCGCTGGAGCGCCGTGGCGCCACGCCGCTCATCGAGCTCAGCACCTCCGAGCACCGGCGCCGCATGCTCCAGCAGGTGGAGCCGTCGCTGCTGGAGAGCTGGGATCGCCATCGCCAGGGGTGGATGGAGCGGATCGACCGGTGCCTGGCGCTCCATGGGGCAGACTTCGATCCCCAGGGCGTCCCGGAGCCCGCGCTGTCCGCGTGGGCCGGAGCGGTGGCCCGGCTCACGAGAACCGAGGAAGCGCGGCGGATCCCCTGGATGGTGGTGGCCATCCCGAACGAGGCGCGAGCCCGAAGCCTGGGACTGCCCCTGGAGACACTCGAGGCCCGGGTGCTCCCGGCGATCCTGCTGGGAGAGGACAGGCTCCGCGGGGAGATCGACGCCTTCCTGCGGGCGGCGCGGCAGGCGCGAACCTTGACCCTCGTGACCCGGGGCGGAGCCTGCCGCCTCACCCTGGATCGCACGGGCCGCCCCTGGCTGGATGATGACGGCGTGATCCAGCCCATCGACCGGGAGCGGGGCGCGATTGTCTCCAACCTGCCCGCGGGCTCGATCTACACCACCGTGCTCGAGGAGCGGACGGAGGGCACCGTGTTCCTGCCGCGAGCGGGCCCGGCGGCCGAGGTGGTGCTGACCTTCGAGGGCGGCCGGATCACTCGGGCGGAGGCCTCCTCGGGAGGCGAGGAGTTCCTCGCCAGGCTCGACCGTCATCAAGGCGAGCCGCGGAGGGTGGGCCACCTGGGCATCGGGCTGAATCCGCTGATCCCACAGCCGCTGGGGTGGACCCTGGTGGACGAGCACGTGCACGGTGCCGTCTTCCTCGCGCTCGGGGAGAACCGCTACCTGGGTGGAGCGAACGCCTCCACCCTGAACGAGGACCATGCCCTGCAAGGGGCGACGCTGCTGGCCGACGGAGTGCCCCTGCTTGAGGGGCCTGGCCAAGGCGCCTAATATTCCAGGGCCGGAAGACGCCCTGGCCCCTGCCAGCCCCCGCCGGCTCGCGGCGAAGAGAGCCCCCTTGAGCCAGTTCCCTCGCGTGATGCAGTCCCTCCGCTCCGAGCGCTTCCGCCACCTGGCCCTCTGGATCATCCTGGGGCTGGCCGTGTGTGGCGCGTGGGCCGCGTGGTTGCTGCTCGCCCGGGTCTCCGTCTACGCCTCCAGCAGCACCGCCCGCCTGGAGACCCAGGCCGCGGCCTTCGCGATCCAGACGCCCCTGGACGGGCGGTTGGCGGCGATCCACGCCCAGATGGGGCAACAGCTCCAGCCGGGAGCTCCCCTCTTCGAGCTCGACAGCCACGCCGAGCAACTCCAGCTCGAGGAGCGGCAACAGCGGCTCACGACTCTCTCCCCGGGTGAGCAGCTCGCCAGCCAGGCGGAGATGGCTCGGTTGCGCTACGAGATCGAGCGCCGCACCCTGCGGGCCCCCAGCGCGGGCACGCTGGCGGACCTCTCCCCGCTGCAAGTGGGCGCCGTGGTTCGCGCCGGAGATCGCCTCGCGACGATCATTCCCCCAGGCGACCTCCGAATCGTGGCGGAGTTCACGCCGGCAGCGGCCCTGGGGCGGATCCAGGTCGGGCAGCGCGGCGAGCTGCGGCTGGATGCCTTCCCCTGGACACAATTCGGAACGCTGGCCGCCACGGTGTCACAGGTGGCCGGAGAGGTCCGCGATGGGCGAATCCGCGTGGAGCTGGCCATCACGCCCGGCTCCAGCTCGGCCATCCCGCTGCAGCACGGGCTGCCGGGCACGCTCGAGATCGAAGTCGAGCGCGTCTCTCCCGCCATGCTGGCCTTCCGGTCCGCCGGCCAGCGCCTCCAGGCCTTGAGCCACCCGGCCCCTGAGCAGACCGTCCCTGTTCCCCCCCACAATCTCTAGACCCGAGGAGGAGCCGTGCCCCCGCAGAGCGCTGTCCCGGATCCGAAGAGCGGTGCGCCCCTGTCCACCGAAGCGAGCACCGAGCTGTCACGGCTGCTCGCCCCCATGTCCCCGGAGACCTTCCTGCGCGAGCACTGGGGACGCAAGCCGCTCTTCCTCAAGGCGACGCCGGAGAAGCGCGCCTGGGTTCAGGGGTTGATGGATCGCGACTCGTTCCACCGCGCGCTGAAGCAGGGGCAGCAGCGGCGCTCGCAGCGGCAGAGCCAGTTCCACATCCGAGCGATGTTCCCCTCCCAGGGAGGAGGATGGATGAACGTCGTCGAGGTGGAGCCTCACCAGGCCAACGCCATGCTGGAGGCGGGGGCCAACGTCTGCGCGCATGACATCTCCGATGGGGATGAGCGGCTGGCGGCGCTCGCCTACGCCCTGAAGCAGCAGCTCCACTTCCCGGGAGAGATGCGCTTCAGCTGCTATGTCTCGCCGGATGGGCATGGCCTCAAGCCGCACTTCGACGCGCAGGCGGTGATGGCGCTCCAGCTCGAAGGCTCGAAGACCTGGTTCTTCTCGAAGGAGCCCGCCGTCCAGTCCCCCGCGGCCAACGGGCTGCTGTTGCCGGATGGAACGGTCGAGTGGTCCGAGGAGGCCGAGGGGGATGTCCCCTTCGAGGAGGTGCCCACGCCGGATCTCGGCTCCTTCGCGGAGGCGAAGCTCGAGCCGGGGGACGTCCTCTATGTCCCCGCGGGGACGTGGCACTCCACCCAGGCGGCGGGGAGCTCGATGGGGATCGTGCTGTACTTCAGCCCCCTGCCCCTCTCGAACCTCCTGGAGCAGGCCCTCTGGCTCATGGGCGAGAGCCATCCCGAGTGGCGCAGCGGTCCCCCCGCGGCGGTCCTGTCGGCCAGCACCCAGAATGGCCAGATGCCGCCCGAGGTCCGGGACTACTTCGCGCATCGGCTCGCCGAGCTGCGGGGCTGGCTGGAGAACCTCGATCCCGGTGGGCTCCCTCTTCAGCGTGTGTGGAAGCGCTTCATCGCCCAGGGCCCTCCGCCCCGCATGGCAAAGGCCGGCGCGGCTCCCCGCACCGTCGAACGCCAGGACATGTTGAGCATCGACGCCGGGCGCCCGCTCAGCTACGCCGCGGGCAAGAACACCCTGGGCGAGGAGAGCGTGCACCTCTTCTGCGGGGAGGAGGAGCTGACGCTCGGTGCCGGAGCCGGGCCCTTCATCCAGCACCTGGTCTCCCAGCACCAGTTCAAGGCCGAGGAGGCCCTGCGCTGGGGCACCGCGGGAGCGGCCTATGACTGGGAACAGGTGCAGTCGCTGCTCCAGCTCCTCGTGGATCAGGGCATCCTGCTTCTGAAGTCCTCCGAGCCCGGCCGCGAAGCTCAGGAGGCCACGAGGCGCTGACGGAGCACCGTGCGCTCCACCTTGCCCATCGCGTTTCGCGGCAGCGCTTCCATGGCCAGGAAGCGCGCCGGGAGCTTGAAGCCCGCCAGCGAGCGCCGGCACCACGTGTCGAGATCCTCTGGGAACGCGTGCCCGGAGCGGAGCACCACGAAGGCCACGGGCACCTCGCCCCAGCGCGCGTCCGCCACTCCCACCACCGCGACCTCCTGCACCGCGGGGTGTGAGGCGATCACCGTCTCGATCTCCATCGGGTAGAGGTTCTCTCCTCCCCGGAGGATCAGGTCCGTGCGGCGGGAGAGCACCGTCAGCCGCCCGCGCTCGTCCAACATCCCCATGTCCCGGGTGCGCAGCCAGCCGTCTCGCAGCGTCTCGCGCGTGGCCTCCGGGCGGTTCAGGTAGCCCGCCATCACCGTGGGGCCACGGACCTCGATGTCCCCTTCCCTCCCCGGTCCCAGCACCTGTCCCTCGGGCCCGGTGATGCGGACTTCCAGCCCGGGCAATGGCGGCCCCGCCGTGCGCCCGTCCGCCTCGGAGGGGCGCTCCGTCGTCACCTGGGAGCACGACTCCGTCAGCCCATAGGTCTGGAGCGCCAGCAGCCTCGCCGCCCGAGCCCGCTCCAGCAGTGGCGTCGGCACCGGGCCTCCGCCGATCAGCGCGAGCTTGAAAGACTCGGGCATAGGGCGATCCCGCCGCGCGTTGAGGACCCGCTCCAGCGTGGTGGCCACGAAGCTCGCGTGCGTCACGCCCTCCACGTCGATGGCCCGGTTCACGGCCTCCACGTCAAAGCGGTCGTGCAGGATGAGGCAGCCGCCCTCGTAGGCGCAGCGCGTGAGCATCGCCAGCCCGCCGACGTGGAAGAGCGGCAGCGTGCCCAACCAGCGCGGCGCCGGGAAGGCCCCGAGGTTCGCCGCCGAGCACCGCGCTGAAGCACGGAAGTTGCCCTCCGTGATCACCGCTCCCTTGGGCCGACCCGTGGTGCCCGAGGTGAAGAGCACGACGCGTGGCGCGGAGTCCTCCAGCGGCTCACAGGCCAGCGAGGGCTCCTTCACACCGTCAGCCCAGGTCTCCAGGCGTTCGGAGCCCGGCAGACGATCCATCAAGGAGCCCAAGGCCAACGTCACGCGTGGAGCGACGTCCTCCCTGAGCGGCGCCAGCTCCAAGGCGGTGAGCCGGGCATTCAATGGCGCGAGCAACGCCCCCAACCGGCCGAGCGCGAAGAAGAGGAACACGCAGCTCGCGTGGTTCGTCGAGAGCAGCGCGACCCGGTCCCCCGCTCCGATGCCACGGGCCTGGAGCGCGGCCACCCAGCGGCTGATCTCCCCATCCAGCGCACGGTAGGTCCAGCTTCGTCCAGCGAAGGTCAGGGCCTCCGCCTCGGGCCAGCGCGCGGTCCCTTCGCGGACGGGACACGTGTTCATCATCGAGAGAGCCCGAGCCCTGGCGCATCCGGCAGCACGATGCGGCCTTCGACTGGGCGATAGATGTCCTCCGCCGGATCATCCACCTTGAAGAGCTTTCCCACCCCGAGCCCCGAGGCGAGCTTCCCCGAGGGCAGCGCCGCCGCCAGGTGGGCCGCGCCCGCGCGAGAGACGACTCCATCGAGCGAGCTCGTCACATACGCTCCCAGTCCACGCTGAGCCGCCTGACGGGCGAACAGCAGCGCGGGCAGCAGCCCCCCGAGCACCATGGGCTTCAACACGAAGACCCTCGCGGCCGGCATCCTGTCCGCGGCGCCTCCCAGCAGCACGGGGATGGCCTCGGGTGACGCGAGCGCCTCATCCGCCGCCAGGGGGAACGGCGCGCGCCGCTGCAGCCGCCAGAGTCCACGCAGATCGTCCGGCGCGACGGGCTGCTCGCACAGCTCCAGCCCGTACAGGCCCAGCCGCTCCAGCGCTTGTATCGCCTCGCGCTCCTGCCAGCCTCCGTTCGCATCCAGCCGGAGGTTCACCTCGGGGCCCACGGCCTCGCGGACCGCCCGGACTCGCGCCTCATCCGCATCGAGCGGTCGGCCCGCCACCTTCAGCTTGAGCGTCCGATAGCCCTCGGCCACCGCCTGCCGGGCCTCTTCGGCCAGCTCTCGCGGATCCTCCGCCGTCAGGAGCGCATTGACCCAGACCTCCGAGCGCGCCGCCCGGTTGAGCAAGCGGCTCACCGGAATCTCCCGCCGCTGCGCCAGCAGATCCAACAGCGCCAGCTCCACCGCGTGATCCGCCGCGGGGGCCTCGGGGAGATCCTCCTCCACGCGCAGCCGGACGCCTCGCCACTGCGAAGGATCGCCCCGGGGAAACATGAAGGCCTCCTCGATGGCGTCCAGGCTGTCGCTCATCACCTGGTCCAACAAGGCCTTGAGGTGGCTGCGCAGCACGTGCTCGCACGTCTCGAGCGACTCGGTGCCGAACTCCGGCAGCGGCATCGCCTCGCCGAGCCCGGCCCGGCCCTCCTCGTCCACGAGCCTCACGAGGAAGCCCTCGCGCACCGTGTAGGTCGCCCGAGCGGTCTTCAACGGCCGGACGAGCTCCAGCCTGGAGGGTGTCAGCCGCGTCTCGGTAATGTGCATCCGGTCCTCACCTCAGGAACAGACCCAAGGCGAAGAGTAACCCGAAGACGAGCTGGAGGCGCGCCGTCCCGCCGAGCGCCGCGTTCAACGCCGCCCCCTGCGCCCGCAGCACGAGCTTCAGCGGAGCCACCGCCAACGGAGCGCTCAGCAGCGCCAGGAACACCCACGCGCTGGCCAGCCCCAAGCCGAAGAGGATGAACGGGGTGGCGAACGAGGCCACGAGCAGCACGACGTACTCCCCCTTGCCCGCGCCCGTGCCCAGCCGTACCACCAGAGTGCGCTTGTGGGCCTTCACATCCGTGTGCGCGTCCCGCAGGTTGTTGACGACGAGCAGCGCCGTGCCCAGCGAGCCCACTGGAATGGCGGCCCACCACGCCGCGGGGCTGACCGTGAGCGCCTGCACATAGTAGGTGCCCGTCACCGCCACGAGCCCGAAGAACACGAAGACGAAGATGTCTCCGAGCCCGTGGTAGGCCAGCGGCAGCGGACCGCCGGTATAGGCATAGCCGCACAGCACGGACGTCAGGCCGATGGCCACGATGGGCCATCCGCCCACCCACACCAGGTAGGTGCCCGAGAGGATGGCCAGCCCGAAGCACGCCATCGCTCCGGCCAGCACCGTGCCCGGGGAGATCAACCCGCTCTGGGTGACGCGCACGGGCCCGAGGCGCTCGGCGGTGTCGGCGCCCTTCTTGAAGTCGTAGTAGTCGTTGGTGAGGTTGGTGCCGATCTGGATGAGCAGCGCGCCAATCAACGCGGCGAGCGCCGGCAGCCAGCGGCCCGCGTGCTCGCCAAAGGCCAGCCCCGTGCCCACCGCCACGGGCATGAGCGAGGCCGTGAGCGTCTTGGGACGCACGGCCATCAGCCACGACTTGAGCGAGGGACGGGGACGGCCGTCGGCTCCCAGCACGGGAGCGTTCGGGTTCAGGGAGGTCGCAACAGCCTCGGGCTTCATAAGGGACTCACAGGTGGACTTCGAACTCGGGCGCTTCGTACCAGGGAGTGTGCAGGAAGGAGAGCACTTCGCTCGCGTAGTCCTCGGGGACCTCCAGGTGCGGCGCATGGCCGCAGTCCGGGAAGGTGTGCCGCCAGACCACGGGCAGCTCGGTCGCCATCTTTCGAGCGATCAGCGTGAACTTCTCGTCCAGCGCTCCCGTGAGCAGCAGGGTGGGCAGCCGCTGGCTGTGCAGCTCGGGCCAGTAGTCCGGCTGGAACCCGAGCCCCAGCCGCCCCAGCGCGCCCGTCAGCCCTTCGACGGTGCAGGACTTGCGACGCTCTCGCAGGGCCGCGAGCCGCTCGGGAGGCAGCCGCTTGAGGCTGTCGAACATGGGCTGGGATTCCCAGTGCTCCACGAAGGCGTCCACGCCCTGGGCGCGCAGCAGGGTGGCAAGCCGCCCGTCTGACTCGCGGCGCTCGGCGCGCTCCATGCGGCGGTGCAGCCCCGGCGAGCCGCTCTCCAGGATGAGCCGGCCGAAGCGCTCCGGCTTGTGGAGCGCGGCCCCGAGCGCGATCCGCGCGCCCATCGAGTAGCCCAGCAGGTCCACCGAGGGCACTCCGAGCTTCTCCACCAGCTCGACCACCGCCTCGACGGTCTCGATGAAGCCCTCGCGGCCCTTGCGCTGGGTCAGCGGCGTCTGCCCATGGCCTGGGAGATCCACCGCGATCGCCTTCACCGCTTTGCTCAACAGTGGGCGCAGGTGATCGAAGGAGGTGCGGTTGCCCGTGAAGCCGTGCAGCAGCACGAGGGGCCGAGTCCCCTCTCCCCAGGTCTCGTACGCGAGGGTCACGCCCATGGGCCGTCTCCCAGCGCCGCCGCCATCCGCGCGAAGAGCTTGCGATGATACTCGACGTTGCTGGCCCGCTCGGTCCGGACCTCGATGAGGTGCAGCCCGCCCTCCAGCCCCACCTTCACCGAAGCGCGCAGCGCCGGGGCCGAGTCCGGCCGGTGGAACTCGGCGCCGTAGAGTGACGCCGCGTGCGAGAGATCCACGCTGTGCGGGGTGCCGAAGAGCGGCTCGAAGTGCTCCGTGGCGTTGGCGATGGGCAGGAACGAGAAGATGCCGCCACCGTCGTTGTTCACCACCACAACGGTGAGCGAGACATCATGCCGATGCGCGGTGAGCAGTCCGCCCACGTCGTGCAGGAAGGCCAGATCCCCCGCGAGCAACACCGTCGGCTTCCCCGAGGACGCCGCCACCCCGAGCGCGCTGGACACGATGCCGTCGATGCCGTTGGCCCCGCGATTCGAGAGCACGCGCAGCGGCATGGCGCTCCCGAGCGCGAAGGCGTCCACGTCCCGGATAGGCATGCTGCTGGAGACGAAGAGGTTCGCGCCGGACGGGAGCGCCGCCACCACCTCGCGAGCGATGCGAGGCTCGGTCAGCGCCGTCTCCTCGGCGAAGGCTGCCTCCAGGGTGTTCCGCGCCAGGCGCTCGGCCTGGAGGAAGCTCTGGGCCCAGCGCCCCAAACCCCGGGACAGCCCGCGCGAGAGGGCTTCGCATGCGGCGCTGGCCGAGCCCTCGATCACCTGCGCCGCCCGGTGGGCCGGATCAACGAGCGCGCCGTCATCGCTGAAGAGGACGATGTGCGCCCCCGAAGCATCGAGCCACTGTTGAGGCACCTTGGGCGTCAACCCTCCACCGAAGCGCAGCACGAGCTCCGGCCGATGCGTCTGGGCAAAGGGCGCGTGGCGCAGGATCGCGTCATACAAGGACAGCGTCCCAGCGCCTCCGCCATACCGAGCTTGCGAGGCGGCCTCGGCGATGACCGGGTAGCCCGTGGCGTGCGAGAGCGCGGTGATGGCCTCCGCGAAGCCGTCCTCCTCGTCCCGGGGACCGCAGACGATGAGCCCACGCTCAGTGCTGGCAATCCGGCGGCGCACCTCATCGACGGCGTGGGGAGCCGGCTGGCGCGCGGACGGCGTGATGGACGTCAGCAGCGCCCCGGAGCGCCCCTCACGGGCCAGCGCGGACAGGCGCTCCTCGCCGAAAGCCTCCGGAGACGGCGCCAACGGCTCGCGGAACGGAACGTTCAGGTGCACGGCGCCACGAGGGGCGCGCAGGGCGATTCCCACGGCCCGGGCCGCGGTGGCGCGCAGGTGCAGCAGGGCCACGTCGCTCGCCTCGGGCAGCCCCACGTCCACGAAGAAGCGGGAGAACTCCCCGAAGAGGCGCGCCTGGGGAATGGTCTGCGGCGCGCCCCACCCCTGCAGCTCCAGCGGCCGATCCGCGGTGAGCACCACGAGCGGCACGTTCGACAGCGCCGCTTCAATCACCGCCGGATAGAAGTGCGCCCCCGCCGTCCCGCTGGTGGCGATCAGCACCGCCGGTGCGCGCGAGTGCTTGCCCACGCCCAGGCCGAAGAAGCCGGCGCTGCGCTCATCGATGATGGACCAGGTCTTCAGGCCCTCGACCCGCTGGGACGCCACCGCCAACGGCGACGAGCGCGAGCCCGGACACACCACGGCGTGACGAACGCCGCCGCGCACCAGCTCCTCCAGCAGGGCGCGCGCCCAGAGCTGGTTAAGGTTCGCGTCGGACATCTCCGCCTCCGAGCGCCCGGAGCATCGCCAGGCTCTTCATCTCTGTCTCGCGCCACTCGGCCGCCGCGCTGGAGCCCCGCACGATACCGGCTCCCACGAAGAGCCGGGCATGAGAGCCCCGCACCAACGCCGAGCGCAGCGCCACCACGATGTGCGCTCCGGACGGGCCAATCCACCCCACCGGCCCCGCGTACCAGCCACGATCCAACGCCTCGTGCTCATGCAGGAAGCCGAGCGAATGATCTCGCGGGACGCCGCCCACCGCGGGGGTTGGGTGCAGCGCTCCGACCACCTGGGCCGGGCTCACACCCTCGTTCAGCGCGGCGCGGATCCCCGTGCGCAGGTGCACCACGTTCTTCAGCGTCAGCAGCGCGGGCTCGGCGTCCGCGGTGACGTGCTCGGCGATGGGCCGCAGCGCCGCCAGGATGTAGCGCACCACCGAGTCATGCTCGCGCCGATCCTTGTCGCGCCCACCCAGCCCCTCGGCCTGCCCCGGCGCCGCGGAGCCCGCCAGCGCCTCCGTCTCCAGCACCCGGCCCTCCACCCGGCACAGCGTCTCCGGTGTGGCGCCCAGGAAGGCCACGCCTCCCGGCGCTCGGAACAGGAAGGTGGCACAGCGCGGGTTCTGCTCGCGCAGGCGGGTCAGCACCTCCACCAGATCGAACGGGCGAGAGCCTTCCACTTCCACCGACCGGGCCATCACCACCTTCTGGAGCCGCCCGGCGCTGATGGCCTCCAGCGCGCGGTTCACCCGTGCCTCGAAGTCCTCGCGCGACGAGGAGAGCTCGAGCGCAACCACCCCGCCCTGAGGGTGGCGATAGTCGACCGGGAAGCTCGCGCGCACCCGCTCCAGCCGCGAGCGCACCAGATCCTCCCCGCCCGCCTCCTCCGGGGCAAACGCCGCCACCGCCACGCCCTTGTCCACGCGCCAGGCAAGCACCTCCGGCAGCGTCCACCGCGCGAAGCCGTGCGCCTTCCAGTCCGCATCCGTCGGAGCCGTCGAGGCAAAGCGCATGCCTCCGAACCAAGGCCCCGGCAGCTGCGCGGGAGCCTCGCCCAGCCAGCGCACCTCCACCTGCGAGGCAAGCGTCCCCAGCACCTCGGTCGCCTGCACGGAGGAGTGGGCCTCCATCACCGCGGCCTCGCCCCAGCCCGCGATGGCCTCCTGCGCCAACGGCCGCTCCCAATAGAAGGCCGGCACACCCAGCAGGTTCGCTCCCGCAAGCGGATCCGTGGAGGCCAGCACCATCATCCCGGCCACCCAGCGTTGTCCCTTAGCGGGATTGAGCGTCGTCATCAGCATCTCTCATCTGGGGACCTGCACCCATCACCCCAGGTTGTCTTCTACGCGATTCCGGATATACATGCACACGGAGTTCAAAACCATGTGAACTCGATCGCAGAGGCCATGTGGGCGGAAGGCAGACCGGGTTTCGCGACAACTCCCTCTAATGGTGCATGCGGTGGAGGGGCAGCTCTGGCGGCCGGCGAGCCCGGCCCTGGTTGTGAGGGCGTGATGAGCACGGAAGTCCGTCAGATGTTCTCCTCGATTGCCACGCGGTACGACGTGACGAACGAGGTGCTGTCGCTGGGCATCCACCGCCTATGGCGCCGCGCCGCCGTGCGCTACAGCGCGGCGAAGGAGGGCGACCGCGTCCTCGACTGCGCCACCGGCACCGGAGATCTGGCCCTGGCCTTCAAGCGAAAGGTGGGCGCCTCCGGCCAGGTGGTGGGCACGGACTTCTGCGCGGAGATGCTACAGAGCGCCCCGGCGAAGGCCTCCGAAGCGGGGCTCGTGGTGGACTTCCAGGTGGCTGATGCCATGGCGCTCCCCTTCGCGGAGGCCTCCTTCGATGTGGCCTCGATCGCCTTCGGCATCCGCAACGTGGATGACCCGGTGAAGTGCCTGAAGGAGATGGCCCGGGTGGTGAAGCCGGGTGGGCGCGTGGTGGTGCTGGAGTTCGGCCAGCCCGAGGGGGCCTTCGGTGCCCTCTTCCGCTTCTACAGCAAGACGATCATGCCGGCCATCGGCGGCCTGCTCACCGGGAATCGGGCCGCCTACGAGTACCTGCCCCGCACGGCGGCGGCCTTCCCCGCGGGCGAGCGGTTCCTCGCGCTCATGGATCAGACCGGTGCCTATCGCGAACGGGTAGCCCATCCGATGACGTTTGGGACATCCTACGTCTATGTCGGAACTGTCCGCTGACGACCGGCGCACCACCCTCGAACAGCTCCTCGAGAGCCTGGATCCTCGACTGAGCCCGCGGCTCCGGGAGGCGCTCGCCTTGCCGGGCCCTGAAGCTCGCCCCGCTCCGGGGCAGACGGTGGTGATCGCGGGTCACCGCTCCGCGGGAAAGACTCGGGTGCTGCCGTATGTCGCACGGCTGCTGGGCAGGACGGGGCTGGACCTCGACAAGGAGCTGGAAGCCTCCTCTGGCCGCTCGCTGCGCACCTGGGTAGCCGAGGATCCGAAAGCCTTCCGAGCCGCCGAGCGCCAGGCGCTCCTGGGAATTCCTCCGGGAAGCCTGGTGGCCGTGGGCGGCGGGTTCCTCTCGCACCACCCGGACGCGCTGGCGGGAATGTTCACCCTCATCGTTCCGGTCTCCTTCGAGACGTACCGGGAGCGCCTGCTGGCGGATACTTCCCGGCCTCGGCTCCGGCCGGGTGTCACTCTGGAGGAGGAGATCTCCACTGTGTTCCACGAGCGCGAAGCCCTGCACGCCCGCGTTCCCACCGTGCCCCTGGTGGACTTCCTCCGGGCCTTCTGGCGCGAGGTGACTCCATGACTTCCGCCCTCCGAGTGGTGACACTCCCTCCCACCGTTCAAGGAGCAGAGGCCGTGCGCTTCGCGGAGGAGGTTCGCCGCCGCGGCGCCAATGTCCTGGAGATGCGGACGGACCTGCACGCTCCCGAGGCCGTGGATACCGCGGCGGTGGCGCGCGTGCTGCCGCTGCTCGTGTCCGAGCGAGGCCGCCCCATTCCCTCCGCTTGGGTGGAGGCCGCCACCTATGTGGACCGGGACGTGACGGTCTCCGTCGATGCGCCTTCGACGAAGCTGGTGGCCTCGCACCATGCCGAGCGCCCGCTCTCCACCGCCGAGGCCCTCGCGCTCTGGGACCTGAAGCTGCCCGCGACGGCCCTCGTGAAGCACGTCGAGCCGCTCGGGGCACCCGCTCGGGCGAAGGAGCTCCTGGAGACCCAGGCGCGGCTCATCGAGCGCTATGGCGCCGGACGCGTGACGGTGCTCGGGATGGGGCCCGTGGCGCTCCCGATTCGCGCGGTGCTCGCTCGGCGCAATGCTCTCGATTACGTGGCGGCGGGTGGAAGCTGGAGCGCCGCTCCGGGCCAGCGTCTCCTGGATGATGCGGTCCGAGAAGCCCGAGCCGCCGAAGCAGCGACCCGTCTGCGCCGAGGCATCCTGGGGACGTCGATCGTCCACTCGCGCTCGCCCCGCATCCACCGCCAGCCCTTCGACCGCATCGACATCCCCGAGGATGGGCCGCTTGAGGAGCTGGTCGACTCGTTGCTGCCGCACTACGCCGGCTTCGCCGTCACGAGCCCCTTCAAGCTGCGCCTGGCCAGACATGCCCGCTCCCCGCTGGAAGCCATCAACACGCTCGTCCGCCGGGGCGACCACTGGGAGTCCTTCAACACCGACGTCGAGGGCGCACGCGCCGTCCTGAAGCGGCTCGGGGCTCGCGAGGTATTCGTCCTCGGCGATGGCGGGTCGACCGCAGCCCTGCGCGCCGTGGCGGAAGATCAGGGCTGCCAGCTTCGCATCCTCAAGCGTGCGGACATCCGCGAGCCCCTCTCCGGGGCTGGAGTCTGGACCTGGCCGGACCGGATCTCTCCGCCCGACGACCTGCGCTTCAACGGTGCCCGGGTGGCGGTCATCGCCTACGGCGCTCCGGGCCGCCGGGTGGCCAAGGAGATCTCGCGCCGAGGCGGCACACCGGTCATGCTAGGCGCTGCGTGGTTCGTCGCGCAGGCCCGCCGACAGCGCGAACTCTGGGAGACAGCGACATGAACACTCTGGGAAAACTCTTCCGTCTCACCACCTTCGGAGAGAGCCACGGCCCGGCGCTCGGCTCGATCATCGATGGCTGCCCTGCCGGTGTCCCGCTGACCCGCGAGCACATCCAGGCCGCGCTGGATCGCCGCCGTCCGGGCCAGTCCGCCATCACCACCGCGCGCTCCGAGCCGGATCAGGTGGAGATCCTCTCCGGAGTCTTCGAGGACAAGACGCTGGGCACGCCGATCGCGGCGATTGTCCGCAACACGAACCAGCGCTCGGGGGACTACGACAAGCTGAAGACCCAGGATCGGCCGGGCCACGCGGACGCGGTCTGGCGCGAGCGCTACAAGCACCGCGATCACCGAGGCGGCGGGCGCACCAGCGGGCGCGAGACGCTCTGCCGGGTCATCGGCGGCGCAGTGGCGGAGGCCTACCTCGCCAGGGATCTGCCTCAGATCCGCACGGTGGGCTGGGTCTCGCAGGTGGGAAACATGATCGCCGCGGTGCCCGAGCCCGGCCTCAGCCGCGCCCAGGT
Source organism: Hyalangium sp. (assembly GCF_045802625.1). Lineage (NCBI taxonomy): Bacteria > Pseudomonadati > Myxococcota > Myxococcia > Myxococcales > Archangiaceae > Hyalangium > Hyalangium sp. Next base: position 180,970 of record NZ_JBJMQP010000007.1, read on the forward strand.
GGACGAGCACCCCACGCGCTGCCCGGACCCGGTGGTGCGAGAGGAGATGTCCCGGCGCATCCTCGCGGCGAAGGAGGCCGGTGACAGCCTGGGAGGCTCCATCGACATCCGCGTCGAGGGCCTGCCCGTGGGGCTCGGCGAGCCCATCTTCGGCAAGCTCAAGGCGCTCATCGCCCAGGCGCTCGGGAGCGTGGGAGCCGTAACGGGCGTCGTCTGGGGCCCGCCGGATCTGCTCGCCCGGATCGAGCAGCCCGGCAGCGTCTTCCACACCCAGAAGGAGATGTACGGCGGCATCCAGGGAGGCCTCGCCAATGGCGAGCCGATGCAGGTGCGCGCCTTCTTCAAGCCTCCCGCCACGCTGGCGGATCACGCGAAGGGCGGGCGCCATGATCCCTGCATCATGCCGCGTGCCGTGCCTGTCCTCGAGGCGATGGTGTCGCTGGTGATCGCCGATCTCATCCTGCAGATGAACGCCTTCCCACACTCCGCATGAGCTTCCTCCCTCCTGGCGCGTACAAGCCCGCAACCGATCATTGGGGCTCCTTCGAGAAGCTCTCGAAGCGCCTGCCCGAGGGCAGCGTGGCCGTCGTGGATCGGACGGTGACACGCTTCCACCCGGGCCTCATCCCCGCCCTCGAGGCGCGCAGCCCCCGCGCCATCATCCAGATCACCGGCGGCGAGCGCGCGAAGAACTTCGCCTCGCTGGAGCAGGTGCTCGCCGGAGGGCTCTCCCTGCCCCGCTCCGGGACGCTGCTGGCCGTGGGCGGTGGCACCATCGGAGACGTCGTCACCGTGGCCGCGCACCTGCTCAAGCGTGGCGTGCGGCTGGTGCAGGTCCCCACCACGCTGCTGGCGGCGGTGGACAGCAGCCTCGGCGGCAAGGGCGCGGTGGATCTCACCCTGCGCGGCCGTGTGGTGAAGAACCCGGCCGGCGTCTTCCACTACGCGGACGAGGCGTGGATCTGCCCGGAGATCTTCTCCTCGCTCTCCGAGGCCCAGCACCGCGAGGGCGCCATCGAGGCCTGGAAGATGGTGGTCTGCCTCGACGGTCCCCTCTTCCGCCGCTACGTCCGCAAGGCCCCGGCGCTGGAGAAGCTGGTGAAGGACGCGCGGCGGCTCAAGGAGAGCGTCTGCGCCCAGGATCCCTACGAGCAGAGCGGCCTGCGGCGCGTGCTCAACTTCGGCCACAGCTTCGGCCACGTGCTGGAGAGCCTGTCCCGCTTCAAGCTGTCCCACGGGGACGCGGTGGGGCTGGGGATGCTCTGCGCGTTGGACGTGGGCCGAGCCATGGGCGTCACGCCCGGCAAGGTGGCCACGCAGGTCGAGGAGGCCATGCGCGCCGGCCCTGGCGTGCTCGGACGAGACCGGATCGCCGCCCTGCTGCGCCGCGCCCCGCTGAGTGACGTGGTGGAGCTGCTCGCCGCCGACAAGAAGGCGGGGAAGGCGGGCGAGCTGCGCATGGTGCTCCTCACCGGTATTGGCGCCTTCGAGATCCGGGACGTCTCCGAGGCCACGTGGCGCAACCTCTGGCCCGCCTGGAAGCAGGGACTCCGCCCATGAGCAAGCTCCACGTCGATCCCAGTCAGCTCAAGCCCGCGCGCCTCACGCCTCCGGTGTCCAAGTCGGACGCGCAGCGGGCGCTGGTGCTCGCGCACCTCACGGGCCACTGGCCCCTGTCCGCCATCCAGTCCGAGCCCGACTCCGAGCTCCCCGCGGACGTCCGCGTCCTCAAGCGAGGCGTGGAGGCCGTGCGCCTGCCTCCGGGCTCCGTGCGTGACGTGGACTGCGCGGACGGAGGCGCCCCGTTCCGCATCCTCGTCACACAGGCGGCGGTGACTCCGGGCGTCCACGTGCGCCTCACCGGCACGCCGCGCCTGGGCGAGCGCCCCCATGGCCCGCTGTTCGAGTCCTTGCGCGAAGCGCTGGGGCCCTCGGGCCTGTCGCTCACCGAGGGCAAGCCCTGGCCCGTGGAGATCCGCGCGCCCACCTCCACCGGCGCTCCCGTCTTCCGAGTCCCCGGAGATCAGAGCAGTCAATACGCCTCCAGCCTGCTGCTGGGCTGCGCGGCCCTCTTCCTGCGCGAGCGCCGCCCCTGGAGCGTGGAGATCCTCGGCACGCTCACCAGCGCCGGCTACCTGGAGCTCACCGTCTCCTGGCTGCGGCGCTTCGGCTTCACCGTGGAGGAGCAGGCCTCCCGCTTCACCGTGACGGCCCACCAGCCCTCCGCGAGCGCTCCTCCCATGCCGGGAGACTGGTCCTCCCTGGGCTACCTGCTCCTGATCGCCTGGCGCACCGGTGGCAGCGTGGAGCGCGCCGATCCCTCCAGCGCCCACCCGGATCAGGCCCTCCTGCGGCTGGTCCAACCCGCGGGCCTCACCCCCGTCCCCGGGGCGGAGCTCACCATGCGCATGGAGGGACAGGCCCAGAATGGGCTCGTGGCCTCCGGCAAGGAGTGCCCGGATCTGCTGCCCACGCTCGCGGCGCTCGCCTGCGTGCTGCCACGCCCCTCCACGCTGACGGATGTGGGCATCCTGCGCCTCAAGGAGAGCGACCGCCTGGAGGGCATCCGCACGCTCGTGTCGGCCTACGGCGGCACCACCTCCCTGGAGGGCGAGACGCTGACGATCACCCCTCCCAAGGCCCCTCCCGCCCACTTCACCATGGACAGCAAGGGCGATCACCGGCTCGCCATGGTGTCCGCCACCCTCTCCATCCTCTCGGGAGCGCGCCTGACGCTCTCCGGCCCCGAGTGCGTGGAGAAGAGCTTCCCGGGTTTCTGGCGGCAGGTGGAACGAGCGGGTGTACGCCTGTCTGAATGAAGGTTCAAGTTCGAGTGTCGGCGGCCATCGAAGCGCTCTCTTTTTTGTTGAAAGCGCTCTGTTCCCTGTGAAATCTCCCGCCCATGGCCAAGGACACGCTGACGATCACCGACAACCGGACCGGGAAGACGTACGAAGTCCCGATCGAAAATGGATGCATCCGCACTCACGCGCTCAGGCAGATCAAGGCCAGTGACGAAGACTTCGGTCTGATGGGTTACGACCCAGCGTTCCTCAACACGGCCAACTGCCGCAGCGCCATCACCTATATCGACGGTGACAAGGGCATCCTCGAGTACCGCGGCTACCCCATCGAGCAGCTGGCGGAGAAGTCCTCCTTCCTCGAGGTGGCCTACCTGCTGCTCAACGGCGAGCTGCCCACCCCGAAGGAGCTCGAGCAGTTCATCCACCTGGTGACGCACCACACGTACGTGCACGAGAACATCAAGGCCTTCATGGACGGGTTCCGCTACGACGCGCACCCCATGTCCATGCTGGCCTCCACGGTGGCCGCCCTCTCCGGCTTCTACCCGGACGCCAAGCACACCAAGGACGAGCAGAGCCGCCGCATCCAGATCACCCGGCTCATCGCCAAGATGCCCACCATCGCGGCCTTCTCGTACCGCCACAGCATGGGCCTGCCGTACATCTACCCGGACAATGACTTGTCCTACGTGGCCAACTTCCTGGCGATGATCCGCCGCATCGGCACGGCCACCTACAAGGTGCACCCCACGCTGGAGCGCGCGCTGGATCTGCTCTTCATCCTCCACGCCGACCACGAGCAGAACTGCTCCACCACGTCGGTGCGCACGGTGGGCTCGTCGGAGGTGGATCCGTACTCGGCGGTGAGCGCGGGCATCGGCGCGCTCTACGGCCCGCTGCACGGCGGCGCCAACGAGGCCGTGCTGCGCATGCTGCGCGAGATCGGCCACATCTCGAAGATCCCGGACTTCATCAAGGCGGTGAAGAGCGGCGAGGGCGAGAAGAAGCTGATGGGCTTCGGCCACCGCGTGTACAAGTCCTACGATCCGCGCGCCAAGGTCATCAAGCGCGTGGCGGACGAGGTCTTCGAAGTCACGGGCAAGAACCCGCTGCTGGACATCGCGCTGGAGCTGGAGCGCATCGCCCTGCAGGACGAGTACTTCATCAAGCGCAAGCTCTACCCGAACGTGGACTTCTACTCGGGCCTCATCTACGAGGCGATGGGCTTCCCGGTGGAGATGTTCCCCGTCCTCTTCGCCATTCCGCGCACGGTGGGCTGGTGCGCGCAGTGGGAGGAGATGGTGAAGGATCCGGAGCAGAAGATCGCCCGTCCGCGCCAGATCTTCGTGGGCTCCAAGCGCCGCGACTACGTCTCCATGGACAAGCGCGCCGCCAAGTAGTCCCGGCGCACCGGGCCGTGGCCTGAGGCACGAAGGGGCGAGGGACTCCGGTCCCCCGCCCCTTTTGCTTTCCGCCTCAGCCTGAGTGGGCCTGGGAGGACTGGGGGCCCTCGGCGTACAGGGACTCGATGAGCGGGGCGTACTTCTTCTCCACCTGGTTGCGGCGGACCTTGAGCGTGGGCGTCATCTCCCCGCCCTGAACGGAGAAGTCCTCCGGGAGGATGGTGAAGCGCTTGATGGTCTCGAAGCGCGCCAGCTTGGAGTTCACGTCCCGCTCGATGGCCTGCTGCAGGTACTCGCGCAGGCGCGGATCGCTGGCCAGCGCGGACACGTCCTCCGGCCAGCCCTTCTCCCGCGCCAGCTTCTTCGCCGCCTCCGCCTCCAGCGTCAGCAGCGCCACCAGGAAGTTGCGCCGCTCGCCGATGACGACGGCCTGGCTCACCGGGGAGACGCCCTTGAGCAGCGTCTCGATGTTCGAGGGCGCCGTCTTCTTCCCGCCGGAGGTGACGATGATCTCCTTCTTGCGGCCGGTGATGTGCGCGAAGCCCTCGCCATCCAGCACGCCCACATCCCCGGTGTGCAGCCACCCGCCCTGGAGCAGCTCCGCGGTGGCGGCGGGCTCCCGGTAGTAGCCCAGGCACGCGTTGCCGCCGCGCACGAGGATCTCCCCATCCTCGGCGATGCGGATCTCCACCCCCACCATGGGCCTCCCCACGCTGCCCAGCCGCGTGGCCTCCTCGGTGTTGATCGCCGCCGGTCCCGTCAGCTCGGACATGCCCCACACCTCGCGCATGACCACGTCGATGGAGGCGAAGAAGTCCAGCACGTCCCGCCCGATGGGCGCCGCGCCCACCGAGAAGTACCCCGTCTGATCGAACCCGATGCGCTGGTGCAGCGGCGCGAACACCAGCCGGCGCGCCAGCTGGTACTGCGCCTCCAGCAGCAGGGGCACCTTCTCGTGGCGCAGCGCGAGCGTGTGGTACTGCGTGGCCACCCCGCGCGCCCACGCCAGCACCTTCTGGCGCACGGGTGGCTGCGCGTGGAAGCCCTCCTCCGCCTTCGCCTTGAACTTCTCCCACACCCGGGGCACGCCGAAGAAGAAGGTGGGCCGCACCTCCTTCAGGTTCTGCGGCACCGACTCGATCGAGTCCGCGAAGTAGACCTGGCCGCCGGCCATCAGCGGACCGTGCAGCGAGATGACCTGCTCGGCGATGTGCGACAGCGGCAGGTACGACAGCATCCGCTTCTCATCGTGCCCCAGGCTCACCGCCTGCAGCAGCTTCTCCACCGTCCACACCAGGTTGTGGTGGCTGAGCATCACCCCCTTGGGATTTCCCGTCGTCCCCGAGGTGTAGATGAGCGTGGCCAGCGCGTCCTTCTCGAGCGCATTGACGCGCTCCCAGTAAGGCCCCTCGTCCGCGCCGGTGCCCTTCTCCAGCACGTCCACGTAGCGCAGCACCCCCTCCGGCAGCGTGGCGGGGGCGTCCATGACGATGATGTGGCGCAGCCGGGGCAGCCGCTCCCGGACGGCGAGCACGCCCGCCAGGTACTTCGCGTTCTCCACCAGGACGAACTCGGCTTCGGAGTGCTGGAGGATGTACTCCAGCTGCTCCGAGCTGCTGGTGGTGTAGATGCCCACCGGCACGCCCTGCAGGGCCATGGCGGCCAGATCCGCCACCAGCCACTCCTCGCGGTTGAAGCTCTGGATGGCCAGCGTCCCCTTCGCCTGGAACCCGAGCGCGTGCAGGCCCAGCGCGAAGCGGGTGACGCGCTGGGCGTACTCACGCCAGGAGGTGGGCACGTACGTCTTGCCTCTGCGCGTCCAGAGGGCCGGGCGGTGCTCGTACCGCGTGGCCTGCTCATGGAGCACATGGACCATCGTCTTGGGTTGTTCCATGGGGCGAGCAGGCTACAGAAACCCGGCGGTGGCAACCATGTCGTCCGGGCCACCTGGATCGTCTCCGGCGTTGACAGGCGACTGGAGGGCTATGTATTCCGCGCAACGACCATGAGCATCGACTTCACCTGCCAGAAGTGCGAGGCGAGCTTCGAGCTGGACGCCCAGGATCTCATTGAGGGGACTGAGAAGCTGGTCTGCCCTCACTGCGACGCCAAGGCCCCCGCCAACATCTCCGAGGACTTCGTCGCGGCGCTCACGGAGATGCGCGCGCAGATCGCCGCGATGAGCAAGAAGTTCTCCGTCAGCATGACGCTCGAGTCCGAGGACCTGGAGGACGAGCTCACAGAGGAGGAGGAGGAGGACGACGACGAGGAGGAGTCCGAGGACGAGGACGATGATGAGCTCGACTTCGACGAGGACGAGGACGTCGAGGACGACGAGGACTACGACGAGGACGAAGACGACGAGCGCTGAGCTCTCCGCTCGCCTGCCTACCCTCCGTCCCAGCGCGCTCGCCGCATGTCCGTCGGGACGTTTTCCGCCCTCGCCGTCCTGAACCCGGTGCGTACGTTTGAGGGGTGAAAACACCTAATCGCGCCGGTCTCTTTCTTGCTCCCATCTCCGCTGTGGTGCTGGCGCTGGTGGGGTTGTTGTTCCTCCCTGCGTTCTCCGCACAGCCGGCGTATGCGGCCGCCCCGCGTCAAGCGGGCCCCGAGCCCTGCATCACCGAGGATGGTGGAGATCCCGCCGCGTGCAAGGAGCTCGTCGAGCTCGTGGTCCGCGACGTGGTGCCTCTCGAGGAAGCCCAGACACACGCCGTGGTGCTGACGACGCAGGATGGCCAGGTCGTCCTGCCCGTCTTCGTGGACGAGGCGGCGGCCGTGGCCATCGCCTTCCGCCTGGCTCATATGGAGCCGCCCCAGCCCCTCGCCCAGGATCTGCTGGACGACGTGGTGTCCAAGCTGGGCGCGCATGTCACCGAGGTCCGCATCGACGATCTGCACGGTGACATCTACACCGGCCGTGTGTTCCTCGAGCAGGGCAAGAAGCACCTGGAGCTGGACGCTCGCCCCGCGGACTCGATCGCCATGGCGCTGGACGGCAAGGCCCGCATCCGCGTCACGCGCAAGGTGCTGACGCAGGCCGGCATCAACCGCGACGACATCGAGGCGCTCAAGCAAGACCAGGGCGAGGGCGTCGGCGGCAGCGGCCGCAGCCCCCAAGAGCCTGAGAAGGCCCCTGTGGCGCCGAAGGCGAAGCACAAGGAGATCAGCCTCTAGGCGCCACAATCCCGCGGCACGGCACAGGAAAGCCCGGCCCCCCCTCCCAGGGAAGCCGGGCTTTCACTTTCCTCGAACGGACGGAGTGCAGAGCGCGGAGCCCCGGAGAACCTGGCGGCCGCGTGGGCAGCACCTTCGCCTCCGCGATCTCGGCTGTCAAGAGACCCACCCGCCCGCCTAGGATGGCGAGCGCATGCGCAAGGCGAAAATCATCTGCACGTTGGGACCTTCCTCGGACACGCCGGAGGTGCTCGAGGGACTGATTCGCGCGGGGATGAACGTGGCGCGGCTCAACTTCTCGCACGGGACCCAGGACGACCACCGGCGGCGGGTGAACACGCTGCGCAAGCTGTCCCGAAAGCTCGGAATTCCCGTCGCCATCCTCCAGGACGTGCAGGGGCCCAAGATCCGGCTCGGCAAATTCGAGGGCGGACAGTTGGTGGTGAAACAGGGGCAGACGGTGACGGTGACGACCCGCGCCGTCCTGGGCCAGGGGACCATCATCCCCACGCCGGTGCGCTCGCTGCCCAAGGACGTGAAGCGAGGGGATCCCATCCTGCTGGACGACGGCCGCGTGCGCCTGCGCGTGCTGCGCGTGGCGGGCCGGGACGTCACCGCGAAGGTGGAGGTGGGCGGGCTGCTGAAGGACCACAAGGGGCTCAACCTGCCCGGCGCGGCCATCTCTGTGCCCACCATTACGGAGAAGGACGCGGAGGATCTGGCGTTTGGCCAGGAGCTCGGCGTGGACTACGTGGCGCTGTCGTTCGTGCGCTCGGCGGAGGACATCCTGCAGGCACGCGCGCACGTGGCGAAGCGGAACACGCCCCTGATCGCGAAGATCGAGAAGCCCCAGGCGGTGGCGAACCTGGAGGCCATCGCCGCGGTGGCGGACGGGGTGATGATCGCCCGGGGAGATCTGGGCGTGGAGATGCCGCTGGAGCAGCTGCCGGGCATCCAGAAGCGCGCGGTGGCCGAGGTCAACCGCAAGGGCGGTCTGGTGATCGTCGCCACGGAGATGCTGGAGAGCATGGTGGGCAGCCCGCGCCCCACGCGCGCCGAGGTGTCCGACGTGGCGAACGCCATCCTGGACGGCGCGGACGCGGTGATGCTCTCGGGCGAGACGGCGGCGGGCAAGTACCCCATCGAGGCGGCGGCCACCATGGCGCGGATCGTCGAGGAGGCCGAGCGCGGAGCGGGAGGCAACCTGCTCTCCTCCCTGCTGTTCAACAAGAAGGAGGATCTGTCCACCGGTGTGGCGGCGGCGGCGGTGGCGGCAGCCGAGCAGCTCGGCATCGACACGATCGTCACCTACACCGAGCGGGGCCACACCGCGCGCCTGGTGTCCGAGTTCCGGCCCAAGGCGCAGATCATCGGCCTGACGCCCAACCCGGACACGGTGAACCGGATGGCGCTCTACTGGGGCGTGAAGGGGCTGCACGTGGGCCGGCTGCAGAGCACGGATGCGATGCTCAAGCAGGTGCGCCGGCTGTGCCGCGAGCAGGGGCTCTGCAAGGTGGGCCAGCCCGTGATCATCGTCGCGGGCGTGCCGCTCAACGAGCCCGGGCGGACGAACATGATGTCCATCTACCGCATCTGAGGCTTACAGCTTCTTGTTCTGGAAGTCGTAGAGCTTCTCGACGGCGATCTGCCGGTAGCGCTCGACCTTGAGGGCCCGCAGGGCGCACTCCCAGACCAGCTCCTTGGCGGGCCGGTCCGGCTCCTTCTTCTTGCGCCGCTTCACCTCGGCCTTGATGGCTTTCACCGCCACGCGCGGGTGGTAGCAGAAGGCCGCCGAGAACAGCAGGTGGCCCCCGAACGGAATCAGCCGCGCCTCGAGCACGTCCCCCGTCTCCAGGCCGGCGATGTGCCGCCGCTCGGTGACGTCGAAGTCCTTGCCCGAGGACAGCTCGCGCAGGCGGATGACGCCCTTGCCCAGCTTGCGCACCTCGAACAGCCCGTGGACCGTCTCGGTGAAGCTGCGGAAGGCGTTGGCCTCCTCGGGCGCCGCGGACTGCAGCCGCTGCTCGTACAGCTCCGTGGCCGGCGTCTTCCCCGTGAGCGGCGAGACGCGATCGTAGAGGTAGTAGTCCAGGAACGAGGCCATCCGGAGCTCGAAGATCTTGTCGTCCTCGAACACCTCGCCCGTGAGGCGGAAGTACTCCGCCTTCGCCTCGAGCAGGTCCGCCTTGCGCGACTCCTCGCTGCCAAAGGCGGTGAGCTGGTCCAGATACGGCTGATACGACATCGGTGAGGCAGAAGGGGCGTCCATGGGGCGCGAGGATCCTACTCCGCCATCAGCCGGGCGAAACGCTTGAACAGATAGCGCGCATCGTGCGGGCCGGGGGAAGACTCGGGGTGGTACTGGACGCTGAAGGCCCGAGCGTCGGGGATGGAGAGCCCCTCGACCGTGCCATCATTGAGGTTGATGTGGGTGACCACCGCCCTGCCCTTCAGGCTGGCGTCGTCCACGGCGAAGCCGTGGTTCTGCGCGGTGATCTCTACCTTCCCGGTTGTCAGATCCTTCACGGGTTGGTTGGCGCCGCGGTGGCCAAACTTCATCTTGTACGTGCGCCCGCCCAGGGCGAGCGCGAGGATCTGGTGCCCCAGGCAGATGCCGAACACCGGCACCTTGCCCAGCAGCGCGGCGACCGTCTTGTCCGCCCCCTTCACCGCGGCGGGATCTCCCGGGCCGTTGGCCAGGAAGACGCCGTTCGGCTTGCGCGCGAGCACCTCCTCGGCGGACGTGTGCGCGGGCACCACCGTCACCCAGATGCCCTCGTCCACGAGGAACTCCAGCATGGAGCGCTTGAGGCCGTAGTCGTAGGCCACCACGTGGTAGCGCAGCTCCGGCGCCTTGCGCTCGGGGCCGCCGAACACATCCGGAGAGGGCGTGTTGAACGAGTACGCCTCCTTGGTGGAGACGCCCGTGGCCAGATCCAGGCCCTCCATGCCGGGCGCGTTCCGGGCGCGCTCGACGAGGGCCGCGGTGGAGTGGTTCTCGCTGGAGATGACGCCCATCTGCGCGCCGTGCGTGCGCAGGTGCCGCACCAACCGCCGGGTGTCGAGGCCCTGGATGCCCGCCACCCCGTGGCGCTTGAGGTACGCGTCCAGCGACTCCTTCGCGCGCCAGTTGGAGGGCTGGTCGGTGAAGGAGCGCACCACCATGCCCACCGCGTGCGGGTGCACGGACTCCTCGTCGTCCGGGTTGGCCCCCACGTTCCCCATCTCGGGGTAGGCCATGGTGACGATCTGCCCGACGTAGGAGGGATCCGTGAGGATCTCCTGGTAACCGAACATGGAGGTGTTGAAGACCACCTCACCGGCCCTCTCTCCGGTGGCGCCAAAGGAGCGCCCCTCGAAGATGGTGCCATCCGCCAACGCGAGCACGGCCCGCTTCATCACCGGGACTCCTTGATCTGACCGTCCGAAAACACGAGCCGGCCGCCAACCCACGTCTGGGTGACGCGGCCCTTGAGCAATCGGCCATTGAAGGGCGTATTCCGGCTCTTGGAGAAGAACCGCTCGGCGTCCACCGCCCACTCCACCTCCGGGTCGACGAGCGTGATGTCCGCCGTAGACCCGGGCGCGAGGTGACCGCCCGGCAGGCCGAACGCCCTCGACGGCCCATCCGTGAGCAGCTCCACCGCCTTGAGCGGGCTCAGCACGCCCTCGTGCACCAGCGCCAGCGTGAGGCCGAGCGCCGTCTCCAGCCCCACCACGCCGTTGATGCCCTTGTCGAACTCCACCTGCTTGTCGAGCACGCCGTGCGGGGCGTGGTCCGTGGCGATGGCATCAATGGTGCCGTCGGCCAGGGCCTCGCGGAGCGCCTCCGCGTCGCGGCGCAGGCGCAGCGGGGGGTTCATCTTGGCGTGGGTGTCGTACTGGCCCACGGCGGTGTCATCGAGCGTGAAGTGGTGCGGGGTGGCCTCGGCGGTGACGCGCAGGCCGCGCTTCTTGGCCTCGCGCACCAGGCGCACGCTGCCCTCGCAGGAGAGGTGGGCGATGTGCAGGCGTCCCCCTGTCTCCTCCAGCAGCACCAGGTCCCGAGCCACCATGGCCACCTCGGCCGAGGGCGGGATGGGCAGCAGCCCGAGCCGCGTGGCGGTAGGCCCCTCCGTCATCGCGCCCTTGCCGGACAGCGTGAGGTCCTCCTCGTGGACCATGACGGGGATATCGAAGATCGTCGCGTACTGGAGCGCTCGCCGCATCAGGGCGGCGTTCATCACCGGGCGGCCATCGTCGGTGATGCAGACGCAGCCGGCGGAGATCAGCTCGCCCATCTCGGCCAGCTCCTCGCCCTTGAGGCCCTTGGTGATGGCCCCCGCGGGGTAGACGTGGCAGAGCCCCGCGGCCCGGGCGCGAGACAGCACCAGCTCCGTCACCAGCGCGCTGTCGTTGACCACCTTGGTGTTGGGCATGGCCACCACCGCGGTGAAGCCCCCCGCCACCGCCGAGCGGCTCCCGGTGAGGACGGTCTCCTTGCCCTCCTCGCCCGGCTCGCGCAGGTGCACGTGCAGATCGATGAAGCCCGGCAGCACCCAGCGGCCCTGAGCATCCACCACCTCGGCGCCGGAGAGCTGGAGCGGCGCTTCGGACACCTGCGCCACCTTGCCGTCCTGGACGAGCACATCCCGCACACCGTCGACACCGCTGCGCGGATCGATCACCCGGCCGCGGCGGAAGAGCACCGGGCCGCTCACGAGCACACCTCCAGGATGGCCCGGCGCACGGCGACCCCGTTGGCCACCTGCTCGAGAATGACGCTGCGAGCCCCATCCGCCACGGAGGGAGCCAGCTCCACGCCCCGGTTGATGGGCCCCGGGTGCATGACCAGCGCTCCGGGCTTCATCCGCTCGGCGCGCGCCGGGGTGAGCCCGAAGAGCCGGGAGAACTCGCGCGTGGAGGGGAAGAAGGACTCCGTCTGCCGCTCGAGCTGGAGCCGCAGGCACATCACCGCGTCCGCCTGGGGCAGCACCGGCTCCAGCTTCGTGGTCACCTCGGCGCCCATCTCCTTCAGCCCCACGGGCAGCAGCGTGGGCGGGCCACACACCACCACCCGGGCCCCGAGCGCCGTCAGGCACAGGATGTTCGAGCGGGCCACGCGGCTGTGGAGGATGTCCCCGACGATGAGCACCGTGCGCCCATCCAGCGAGCCCCAGTGCCGGCGCAGCGTGAAGGCATCCAGCAGGGCCTGCGAGGGGTGCTCGTGGGTGCCATCCCCGGCGTTGATGACGGCGCAGCGCACGTGCAGGGCCGCCAGGTGGGGAGCGCCCGAGGAGCGGTGCCGGATGACGAGCGCCACCGGGCCCGTGGCCTCGATGTTGCGCACCGTGTCCAGCAGCGTCTCTCCCTTGGAGACCGAGGAGCCCTGCGCCGTCCAGTTGAGCACCTGGGCGCCCAGCGACTTGGCGGCGATCTCGAAGGAAGTCCGGGTGCGGGTGGAGTCCTCGAAGAAGAGGTTGGCCACCACCTTGCCCTGAAGCACCGAGGCGCTCGCCGCGCCCCCCGGCAGATGGGCCTCGGCCCGATCGAGCAGCGTCTCGATCTCGTCTCGCCGCCAGCCGTCGATTCCGAGCAGGTGTCGCATAGCGCCGGGCCGCGCCCTAGCAGTGCCGCCGCGGAGCGTCAAGCGTCCGCGGCGTGCTCACCGGACGGGCTCGAAGAAGCGGTCCAGCCGCAGGCCGGTTCCACCGAAGAAGCTGCTGCCCAGGCCGCCGTACCCCAGTGACAACCAGACAACCATCGCCTTGCCCTTGATGTTGCCGAAGGGCACGTAGGCCGGAGCGTGGCCCGGGCCAATGAAGCCCACGCGGCTGTCCGAGCTGTTGTCGCGGTTGTCGCCCATCACGAAGACATGGCCCTCGGGGACGATGAACGGCCCCTCGGTGCGAGGCGTCATCGGGTGCGGATCCTGGAGCACCGCGTGGCTCACGCTGTCCAGGTTCTCCGTGTAGCGGATCACCTCGTCGTCGTACCACTCGCTCTGCGGCGACAGGTTGTGCACGACGGAGTCCTTGTCGACGAGCGTGCGGTTCTGCGGCCTGCCGTTGATGAAGACGACCTCGTTGATGAGCTCGACGCGATCGCCGGGGATGCCGACGATGCGCTTGATGAAGTCCTTGTCCGTCTCCACGGGGTTGTTGAAGACGATCACGTCCCCGCGCGCCGGGGCCCGGACGATCTGGAACGGCACCTTGTTCATGAACGGGATGCGCACCCCGTAGATGAACTTGTTGACGAAGACCTGATCGCCAATCTCCAGCGTGGGCAGCATGGAGCCGGAGGGGATGCGGTACGGCTCGATGAAGATGGTGCGGATGAGCAGCGCGATGAGCAGCGCCTTCACGAAGCCAGAGATGGTGTCCCAGCCGGACTGCTTGCGGTAGGCGCCCAGCAGCTCCTCGTGGAGCTTGTCGAGCGCCCTCACCTCCTTCTCCAGCCGGGGCACGTCCGCGGCCAGGGAGGCGTCCTCCACGCGCACGGACTGCTCGGCGATGCGCTCGGCGGCGTTGGCGGGCAGCTTGCCGGGGACGCGCTGGAAGATGCGCTCGGCCTCGTGGAACAGCTCGCGCGCCTCGTGGCGCAGCTTGCGCAGGGCCGCCTCGCGCTTGGAGGCCAGGCGCCACACCAGCAGCGCCGCCCAGGCGAAGAACATCGCCGCCCCGAAGAACTGCATGGCCGGCTTGGCCCAGGAAGCGGACGACGGGAGGTTCTCGATCAGGAAGAGGTACGGGATGAAGGCCAGGCCCACCGCCGTCAACGGCGCCCACAGGCTGGTGAGCAGCTGGCGCCACATCAGCATCCGCCGGGCCTTGAGCTGCTCCGGGGTGCGGCGTGCCGTGAGGGCGTCGCCCAGCTTCACTGGCGTCGTCGCGGCGGTCATCTACTCCTCCGTCTTCAGGACGGCCAGGAAGGCCTCCTGAGGGATCTCCACCGAGCCCACCTGCTTCATACGCTTCTTGCCCTCCTTCTGCTTCTCCAGCAGCTTGCGCTTACGGCTGATGTCACCACCGTAGCATTTGGCGAGCACGTTCTTGCGCATGGCGGAGATCGTCTCGCGGGCGATGATCTTCGCGCCGATGGCGGCCTGGATGGCCACCTCGTACATCTGCTTGGGGATGACTTCCTTGAGCTTCTCGCACACCTCGCGGCCGCGCTGGTAGGCGCGCTCGCGGTGGACGATGACGCTGAGGGCATCCACCGGCTCGCCGTTGATGAGGATGTCCAGCTTGGCCAGATCCGCCTCCACGTAGCCGGCCAGCTCATAGTCCAGGCTGGCGTAGCCGCGCGACACGCTCTTGAGCTTGTCGAAGAAGTCGAACACCACCTCGGCCAGGGGCATCTCGTACGTCACCTGCACGCGCTGGCCGCTGGAGCCCAGGTACTTCATGTCCTTCTGCACCCCGCGCCGGTCCTGGCACAGCTTGAGGATGGCGCCCAGGTGATCGTTGGGCACGTGGATGTGGCAGGTGAGGATGGGCTCCTCGAACTTCTCGATGTTCTGCACCGGCGGCAGCTTGGCCGGGTTGTCGATGAGGATCGTCTCACCCTTGCTGGTGGTGATGCGGTACACCACCGAGGGCGCCGTGGTGATGAGGTTGAGGTTGTACTCGCGCTCCAGACGCTCCTGGACGATCTCCATGTGCAGCAGGCCCAGGTAGCCGCAGCGGAACCCGAAGCCGAGCGCCGTGGAGGACTCGGGCTCGTAGGTGAAGGCCGAGTCGTTGAGCTTGAGCTTGGCCAGCGCGTCGCGCAGGCCCTCGTACTCGGCGGAGTCCACCGGGAAGATGCCGCTGAACACCATGGGCTTCACTTCCTTGAAGCCCGGGAAGGGAGCGTCCGTGGGGCGCGCCTCCTCCGTCACGGTGTCACCCACCTTGGCGTCCTGCAGCTCCTTGACGTTGGCCACCAGCACGCCCACCTCGCCGGCCATGAGCTGCTGCACGGGCCGCGAGAAGGGGCTGAACACGCCCAGCTCCTGCACCTCGAAGACCTTGTTGTTGCTCCACAGCTTGATCTTCTGCTTGAGCTTGAGCGTGCCCTCGAGCACTCGCACCAGCGTCACGACGCCGCGGTAGTTGTCATACCAGCTGTCGAAGATGAGGGCCTTGAGCGGCGCGCTCGGCTCGCCCTTGGGCGACGGGATGCGCTCGACCACGGCCTCGAGGATGTCGTGGATGCCAATGCCCTCCTTGGCGGAGGCCGGCACGGCCACGGACGCGTCGATGCCGATCACGTCCTCGATCTCCGCCCGGGTGCGCGCCACGTCCGCGCTGGGCAGATCGATCTTGTTGATGACCGGGATGATCTCCAGGTTGTGGTCCAGCGCCATGTAGACGTTGGCCAGCGTCTGCGCCTCGACGCCCTGGCTGGCATCCACCACGAGCAGGCAGCCCTCGCACGCGGCCAGCGAGCGGCTGACCTCGTAGGCGAAGTCCACGTGTCCCGGCGTGTCGATGAGGTTGAGGACGTACTGCTTGCCGTCCTTGGCCGTGTAGTTCATCCGCACGGACTGGGCCTTGATGGTGATGCCCCGTTCGCGCTCGATGTCCATGTTGTCCAGGAACTGAGCCTGGGCCTCACGCTTGGTCAGCGTCCCCGTCTTTTCGAGGAGGCGGTCCGCCAGCGTCGACTTCCCATGGTCGATGTGGGCGATGATGCAGAAGTTGCGAATGTGGGCGTTCTCGGCCGGCATGGATTCAGGGCTCGTCGCGCTGTAAGTCGAAGCGCGCGTAGGTAACACCGAACTCGTTCAAAATCCATGCATCCGCGCGTCCGCTGACCGGCCTGGCGGCCAGCGGAGTGCCCGTCGTGCCGGGGATTTAGCTCGACCCCTGGCCTAGCCGGACGCCCGCGTCGGCTCGAGCGCCTTGAGGCGGAAGTACTCCACCGTCTTGCGCAGCCCGTCAGCGAGCCCCACGCTCGGCTCCCAGCCCAGCAGCTTGCGAGCCAGCGACGGATCAATGCAGGAGCGCCGCTGCTCGCCCGGCTTGCCCGGAGCGTGGGTCACCGGCTGCTTGGAGCCGGCCGCCTCGGCCAGCAGCGCGAAGAGGCGGTTGATGTCCGTCTCCACGCCAGTGCCGATGTTGATGGCCCCCACGTAGTCCTTCTCGAAGGCCAGGCGGTTGGCCCGAGCCACATCCGGCCCGAAGACGAAGTCCCGCGTCTGCCCGCCGTCGCCAAAGATGGTGCACTCCTTCCCGGCGACCAGGCGCTGGCTGAAGATGGCCACCACGCCGGCCTCCCCATGAGGGTTCTGCCGAGGGCCGTAGACGTTGGCGTAGCGCAGCGCGACGTACTGCAGGCCGTACTGGGCCTTGTAGTAGCCGAGGTACAGCTCGCCCGACGCCTTGGAGACACCGTAGGGAGACACCGGCCGCGTCGGGTGGGACTCGGGCGCGGGGAAGACGTCCTGCTCGCCGTAGATGGCACCGCCGGTGGAGCTGAAGATGACCTTCTTCACCCCGGCCACGCGCGCAGCCTCGAGCAGGTTGAGCATGCCCAGGATGTTGGCGTCCGCGTCGAAGCGCGGGTCCTCCACGCTGCGGCGCACGTCCATCTGCGCGGCCAGGTGGCAGAGCACCTGCGGGCGCTCGGAGCGGATCAGCTCCGCGGCCTCGGGGCTGCGGATGTCCAGCACCGCCAGCCGCACGCGCGGATCCAGGTTCTCCCGTTTGCCGCTCGACAGGTTATCGAGCGCAATCACCTCATGCCCCGCGCGCAGGAATTCGTCGCACACGTGAGATCCGATGAAGCCCGCTCCTCCCGTCACCAGCACTTTCACGCTGAAGCTCCCACTAGTGGCCTTGGCCAGAAAAGTTCAAAAGCGTCGGCAACTTAAGGACCGCCGCGGGTAGCGGCAACGGTGCGGAAGTAGGAGATCGTCTCCCGCAGACCGTCCTCGAGGCGAACCTTTGGCTCCCAGCCTAGCAGCGTCCGGGCCCGGGTGATGTCCGGCTGACGCTGCTTGGGATCATTCTGGGGTAGCGGCTGGAAGACGAGCTTCCCTCCCCCACCGGCGGCGGTGCGCACCGCCTCGGCGAACTCGAGGATGGTCATCTCCCGCGGGTTGCCGATGTTCACCGGATCCGTCACCTCGGACAGGGCCAGCCGCACCAGCCCGTCCACCAGATCCTTCACGTAGCAGAACGAGCGTGTCTGCTTCCCATCCCCGAAGAGGGTGAAGTCCTCGCCGCGCAGGGCCTGGCCCACGAAGGCCGGCACCACTCGGCCATCGTTCAGGCGCATCCGCGGCCCATAGGTATTGAAGATGCGGACGATGCGCGTCTTCACCCCGCGCACGCGTGCGTAGGCGGAGGTGATCGCCTCGGCGTAGCGCTTGGCCTCGTCGTACACCGCGCGCGGCCCGATGGGGTTGACGTTGCCGTAGTAGCCCTCGTGCTGGGGGTGGACCAGCGGATCTCCATACACCTCGGAGGTGGAGGCCTGGAGGAACACCGCGCCCTTGGCCTCGGCCAGCTTGAGCGCGTTCTCGGTGCCGATGGAGCCCACCCGGAGCGTCTCCAGCGGCAGCTGCGCGTAGTCGATGGGCGAGGCGGGAGAGGCCAGGTTGAAGACATAGTCCAGGGGCCCCTCGACCGAGAGCCCCTCCACGATGTCCTGCTTGAGGAACTCGAACCCGGGCCGGCCGCGCAGCGTGCGCAGGTTCTGCTCGGCGCCCGTCAGGAAGTTGTCCACCG
>NZ_JBJMQP010000094.1:0-37442 GCF_045802625.1 Hyalangium sp.
CACCTCGAGCGAGACCACGGCGTCGATCTTCTTGCCGTTCTTCGCCAGCATCCGCTCCAGCGCATCCGCCTGGGGAATGGTGCGGGGGAAGCCGTCCAGCACGAAGCCATTGGCGCAGTCCGGCTGCTTGAGCCGCTCCTCGACGATGCCGATGACGATGTCGTCGGGGACGTAGGCGCCGGAGGCCATCAGCGGCCCGGCGATCTTGCCCAGCTCCGTCCCCTCCTTCACGGCCTTGCGGAGGATGTCCCCAGTGGAGATCTGCGGGATCTGATAGTCCCGGAACAGGTTCTTCGCCTGGGTGCCCTTCCCCGCGTTTGGCGGGCCCAACAGGATCAGGTTCATGTGCTCCTCTCAGCTCCTCCGAAGGAACGCACGGAAGCCCAATGCGATGAACCTCCGAAAGCGCCCCCCGTACACGACTGACTACCCCTGAACGGCAAGGCGCCCCTCCCCGGCCATCCGGAGAGAGGCGCCCTGGTAAAACCTACTGGCTAGGCCGCCACCCGGACCCGGCCACGGATGCGCGGACCGCGAGGCCCGGCGAAGCCCTCGTAGTTGCGGCTGATGAGGTGGCCCTCGATCTGCTGCACCGTGTCCAGCGCCACGCCCACGACGATGAGGAGCGCGGTGCCACCGAACTGGAAGCGCACCCCCATGATGTTGCTGACCACGGACGGGATGACGCAGACGGCGGCCAGGTAGACACCGCCACCGAAGGTGATGCGGTTGAGCACCCGCTCGATGAAGTCCGCCGTCTGCCGGCCCGGGCGGATGCCGGGGATGTAGCCACCCTGCTTCTTGATGTTGTCGGCCACGTCATCCGGCCGGAACGTCAGCGCGGTGTAGAAGTACGTGAAGAAGATATTCAGCAGGACGAACAGCCCGTTGTAGAACCACGGGTTGCTCTCCAGCCCCTGGCGGAACGCGTTCAAGAACGGGAACCAGGTGCCCAGCGTGGCCGGGAAGGACAGCAGCGCGCCGGCGAAGATGGGCGGGATCACTCCCGCGCTGTTCACCTTCATCGGGAAGTAGGTGGCCTGGCCCGCGAACATCTGCCGTCCTGCCATGCGCTTGGCGTATTGGACGGGGATGCGCCTCATGCCTTTCTCGACGTAGACCACCACCGCGACCACGAGCAGCATGAACACGGCCAGCGCCACCACGTAGGCCAGCTCGATGGCCCCCTGCGCCGTCATGTCGAACAGCGTCTTGGCCGAGGGCATCATGCGCGCCACGATGCCGGCGAAGATGATGAGCGAGATGCCGTTGCCGATGCCGCGCTCGGTGATGCGCTCGCCCAGCCACATGATGAAGGCGGTGCCCGCCGTGAGGCTCACCACCGTGATGAAGGTGAACCAGGCGCCACCATCCGGAACGACGATCTGGTTGAAGCCGCCCTGCGCCGCGTCGCTACGGCCCAGGGACACCAGCCAGCGAGAGATACCGATGCCCTGGATGATGGACAGGACGATGGAGCCGTAGCGGGTGTACTGGTTGATCTTCTGCCGGCCCGCGGCGCCTTCCTTCTGCAGCCGCTCGAGGCTGGGGACCACCACCGCCACCAGCTGCATGATGATGGAGCTGGACACGTACGGCATGATGCCCAGGCCGAAGATGGACATCTGCTCCAGGGCGCCGCCGGAGAACAGGTTGAACAGCGACACCAGGCCGCCCGACTGTTTCTGGGCGTCCATGAACGCGTTCATCGCCGCGCGGTCCACTCCCGGCGTGTTGATGAAGATGCCGATGCGGTACACCACGAGCAGCACCAGCGTATACGCCAGCCGGTTTCGCAGCTCCGCGATCCGGAAGATGTTGGTGAAGGCATTCAGAGCCACGTCGGAGCCATCCCCTTCAAAAAGTCCTGACAGAACGACAGCGCCCCTATCCACGAAGGAGAGGGGCGCGTGAGCCTACACAAGCGAACCGGCGCGCACCACCCAAAGTGACGCGCGCCCGGCTCCACACTAGGCGTTCGGCTGCTTGGGGGCCTTGACGCCCTTGCCCGCGTGCGCCTTGGAAGCGGACTCGGGCTTGTGCGCCACCAGCGGGAGCACCTCCACCGCGCCCCCCGCCTTCTCAATGGCCTCCCGAGCCTTGCCCGAGAGCTTGTGCACCCGCACCGTCAGCTTCTTGGAGAGCTCGCCCTGCCCCAGCACCTTCACGCCGTGGTAGCGGCCCTTGACCAGGCCCTTGCTCTTGAGCGCCGCCTCGTCCACCGTGGCGCCCGCGTCGAACCCGTTCAGGTCCGCCAGGTTCACCACCGCGTAGATGACGCGGTTGGGCGAGATGAAGCCGAACTTCGGCAGCCGGCGCTGCAGGGGGCTCTGGCCGCCCTCGAAGCCCTCGAACCGCATGTTGCCGGAACGAGCCTTCTGGCCCTTGCCACCGCGGCCCGCCGTCTTGCCCAGGCCGGAGCCCTGGCCACGGCCCACGCGCTTCTTGCGGTGCCACGAGTTGTGCGGCCGCTTCAGGTTGTTGAGAGTCGTCGTCATCTTGAGATCCTCGCGCGACGGCCCCGCTTCACGGGGCCCGCGGAATGAGTGCTAGCCCTTGGCCGCCTGGGCGCGCGCCCGGTCCCGGGCGACGATCTTGCGGGGCTTGCGACGCTTGGGGGCCGGAGCCTCCTGCGCCACCGTCTCGCTGGAGACCAGGTGCTTCACCTTGAACACCAGGCCGCGGTTGGACGGGGTGTCCTTCAGCAGCCGCTCGTCCCCGAACTTCTTCAGGCCGAGGCCACGGACGGTGTCGACCATGTCCTTGGAAGAGCCCGAGAAGCTCTTCACCAGCTTCACCTTGAGCGCCATGACTTAGGTCCTCGCCTCTCCGGCCAGCTTCGCCGTCTCGACGTCCTTGCCACGCAGCCGGGAGATCTGCTCGGCCGAGCGCAGCTTCTTCAGGCCCGCCACCGTGGCCTTCAGCACGTTGTGGGGGTTCCGCGAGCCCTGGCTCTTGGTCAGGATGTTGCGGATGCCCGCCGCCTCGAGGACCGCGCGCACCGCGCCACCGGCGATGACGCCCGTACCCTGGCTGGCGGGCTTGAGCAGCACCCACCCGGCGCCGAAGTGCCCGAGGATCTCGTGCGGAATCGTGTGCCCCATCAGCGGCACGCGGAAGAGGTTCTTCTTGGCGTTCTCGCCACCCTTGCGGATGGCCTCGGGGACCTCGTTGGCCTTGCCCAGGCCCACGCCCACATGGCCGTTGCCGTCGCCCACCACCACCAGGGCGGCGAACGAGAACCGGCGGCCACCCTTCACCACCTTGGCCACGCGGTTGATGTTCACCACGCGGTCGGTGAGGTCCAGGTCGTTCGGATTGATCGGAGTTGCCACTTGGAGTGCTTCCTTTCGAATTTCTAGAACTTCAGCCCGGCCTCGCGCGCGGCGTCAGCCACGGCGGCGATGCGCCCCTGGTACGGGAAGCCGTTGCGGTCGAACACCACCGCCTCGACGTTGGCCGCCTTGCACTTCTCGGCGATGAGCTTGCCCACGCGCTTGGCGTCCGCCTTCTTGTCACCCTCGTCCTGGCCCTTGAGCTCCTTGGAGAGCGACGAGGCGAAGGCCATCGTCTTGCCCGTGGAGTCATCCACCACCTGGGCGTAGATGTGCTTGAGGCTCTTGTACACGGTGAGCCGCGGCCGCTCGGTGGTGCCCGAGAGCTTCTTGCGGATGCGGTTCTTCCTCTTGATGCGCGGATCGACACTCGGCATGGCTGATTCCTTTTCCTTCCGGCGGCGATGAGGCCTTCCGCCGCCGGATGATCGCTGGGCCCCAGAGGAGCCCGCGGGGTTGAACGTTCAGGGCACGGCAGACCTTTATCAGGTCGTACCGGTCTTGCCCTCCTTGCGACGGACCTTCTCCTCCGCGTACTTGATGCCCTTGCCCTTGTACGGCTCGGGCGGGCGCAGCGCGCGGATCTTCACGGCGGCGGCCCCCAGGGCCTCCTTGTCCGCCGAGCGCAGCGTCAGGTCCACCGTCGGCAGGCTCTCCTCGGTGCGGGGCGTCTTGTCCACCTCGGCCGTCACACCCTCGGGCAGGTTGAACACCACCGGGTGCGAGTAGCCCAGCGCGAACTGGACCGTCTTACCCTTGACCTCGGCGCGGAAACCGACGCCGCGGATGCTCAGGCGGCGCTCGAAGCCCTTGCTCACGCCCTGGGCGGCGTTGGCCAGGATGGTGCGGGCCAGGCCGTGCAGGCTGCGGGCCTCGCGGGAGTCATCCTCGCGGAGCACCAGCACGTTCCCGTCCTTCACCTCCACCTTCACCTTGGCGGGGAGATTGACGGAGAGCTTGCCCTTGGGGCCCTCGAAGTTGACCTTCTTGCCGGCGACGCTCACCTTCGACTTGTCGCCCAGCTTGATCGGCAGTTTTCCAATGCGACTCATGATGGCCTCGTAAGGTCTGCCCGGCACGCGCCCCTCTCAGGTCGCGGCGCCAGGCCAACTGGCTAGTAGACGGTGCAGAGCAGCTCGCCGCCGATGTTCTGCTTGCGCGCCTCGCCGTCCGACATGATGCCCTTGGACGTGGACAGCACGGCGATGCCCATGCCGCCGAGCACGCGGGGAATGTCACGCACCGCCACGTAGCGGCGCAGGCCCGGCTTGGACACGCGCTTGATGCCGGTGATGGCGGAGCTCCGGTCCTGGCCGTACTTCAGCTGGACGGTGATCTCGTTCTGCGGCTCGCGCTCGTGGATGGTGTACTCGCCGATGTAGCCCTCATCCTTGAGGACGCGAGCGATCTCGACCTTGAGCTTGGAGTGGGGAAAGACGACCTTGTCGTGCCGCGCACGCGAGGCGTTGCGCAGGCGGGTCAGCATATCGCCGACAGGATCATTGACCGGCTTCATGGGTGACAACCTTCCGTGCGGGAGCCTCCTGGGCATCCCGCGCTTTCGACCGCCGCGCCTGCCGGGCCCATCCCGGGGGTTCGCCGCGCTCGCACCACTGTGAGGCTTCGGCGCTTCAGCAGCGCCAGGAGGCTCCGGGCCACTCGGGCCCCGAGCCCCCTCTTCCGGCTACCAGGACGACTTGGTGACGCCGGTGATCTCACCGCGCAGCGCACGCAGGCGCAGGCAGATACGGCACATCTGGAACTTGCGCAGGAACGCGCGCGGACGGCCGCACAGCGGGCAGCGGTTGTACTTGCGCACGGAGAACTTCGGCTTGCGCTTCGCCTGGGCGATCTTGGAGAGCTTGGCCATGGAGCTTGGATTCCTCGGGAGTTACGTGCGGAACGGCAGGCCGAAGTGACGCATGAGCGCCAGCCCCTGCTCGTCGTTCTTCGCGGTGGTGACGAAGCTGATGTTGAGCCCCTTCACCTTCTCGATCTGGTCGTAGTTGATTTCCGGGAAGATGATCTGCTCGCGGATGCCGAGCGTGTAGTTGCCCTTCCCGTCGAAGGCCTTGGGGGACACGCCCTTGAAGTCACGCACGCGCGGCAGCGCCACGGAGATCAAGCGGTCCAGGAACTCGTACATCCGGTCGCCGCGCAGCGTGACGGCGCAGCCGATGGCCTGGCCCTGGCGCAGCTTGAAGTTCGCGATCGACTTGCGAGCGCGGGTGACAATCGGCTTCTGGCCGGTGATGGCGCCCAGCTGATCCACCGCCGACTCCAGGATCTTGTTGTTGGCGAGCGCCTCGCCCAGACCCATGTTGACGACGATCTTCTCGAGCCGAGGAGCCTGGAAGGGGTTCTTCAGGCTCAGCTCCTTCATCAGGGCGGGCACTCCCTCCTTGCGGTAGCGCAGCTTCAGCCGCGCCGGCTTCGCCTCGAGGCCCTCCTCGATGTTGGCCGCAAAGCCAGCCTTCTTGACGTCTTCCTTCTTGCGGCCCTTCTTTTCCTTCTTCTCTTTCTTCTCAGCCTGCTCGGGCTTCTTCTCATCAGCCATTGTGTCAGTCCTCTGCTTCGGAGCGCCGTCGTGGACCCAGCGGCCCCGATCAGTACGTCTAGAATCTCAGAAACACCGAGAGGGCCCTACGACTTCAGGCCCTCCTGTGAGCATGCCTGCTCGCCCCTGGCCCTGGGTGGCCAAAGGGCGCGCATACATGCCCGAACCCGCCTTCCTAGTCAATCAGGGCGTCGCAGTTCTTGCAGAACCGCTTCTGGCTCTCGCCCTCGGCCCGGATCCCCACCCGGGTCGGCTTGTCGCACTTGCCGCACACCACCTGGACGTCCGAGAGAGCGATGGTGCCCGCCTTCTCGATGATGCCGCCCTCGGGGCTCTGCGCCGTCTTGCGGAGGTGGCGCTTGACCATCCGCAGCCCCTCCACCGTGACGCGCCCGGCCTCGCGGTCAATCTTCAGGACCTTGCCGCGCTTGCTCGCCGGGGTCTTCTCCGAGCGCTCAGCGCCCGAGATGACCTGCACGGTGTCTCCAACCTTCAGCTTCTGCATGGCTTCCTCTCTGGCTGCTCGCCGGCAGGCCGGGTGTCCTCTTAGAGGACCTCGGGCGCGAGCGAGATGATCTTCATGAACTTGCGGGCGCGGAGCTCGCGGGCGACAGGCCCGAAGATGCGCGTGCCAATGGGCTCCATGTCCTTGTTGATGAGGACGGCGGAGTTGCCATCGAACTTGATGTAGCTGCCGTCCGGGCGGCCCACCTCGGCCTTGGTGCGGACGATCACGGCCTTGGCCACATCGCCCTTCTTCACCTTCGAGTTGGGCAGCGCCTCGCGGATCGACACGACGATCACGTCGCCGATGGACGCATACTTGCGCTTCGAGCCGCCGAGCACCTTGATGCAGAACACCTTCTTGGCGCCCGAGTTGTCGGCCACGTCGAGCACGCTCGTCATCTGAATCATCTGGAAGTCTCCTCTAAGGTCTACGGGCAGCCCCCACCCGGTGAGGACGGGGCCGCGCGGCTCGAGCCGCCCACGCCTCGCGGGGCGCGGGCCACGGGGCTCAGACGTTCTTGCTCTTCTCGATCACCTCGACCACCCGCCACCGCTTGTCCTTCGAGGCCGGCCGCGTCTCGGCGATGCGCACGCGGTCCCCCTCGTTGATGGTGATCTTCTTCGGGTAGTCGTGGTCCTCGACGTGCGCCTTGTACTTCTCGCGCATGCTCATGATCTTGCCGTACTTGGCGTGCGGCGCGCGGCGCTGGACGGTGACGATCACCGTCTTCTGCATCTTGTTCGAGGTGACAATCCCCACGCGCGTCTTGGGACGGCCGCGGGAGGTGGTCTCGGGAGCGGAGGTGGTCTGGGTCTCTTCAGCCATCGTGAATCTCGCCTGTCAGTCAGTGTTCCCGGGACGTCCCGGTGAGGGGACCCCTATTCCAGGGGCCCACCAGAAGCTACTTCTTCTCCGCCCGCTTCTTCTCCGTCATCACGGTGAGGACACGGGCCAGATCACGTCGGTGCTCGGTGCGCTGCGAGGGGCTGTCCAGACTGCCCGTCCGCATGCTCAGCTGATCCTGGAACAGCGTGGTGCGCAGCTCATCCGCGCGCCGCTGCAGGTCCTCCACCGACAACTCCTTCAATTCCTTCGCAGTCGCCATCTTCAGTCTCCAGGCCGGGCGGCTAGATCGACAGCTCGCCGCGGTTGACGATCTTGGTGAGGACAGGCAGCTTCGCCTGCGCCAGCTTGAGCGCGGCGGTGGCCACGTCGGCCGTCATGCCCTCCATCTCGTAGAGGATGCGGCCCGGCTTCACCACGGCCACGTAGTACTCCACGCCGCCCTTACCGGTACCCATACGGGTCTCGGCGGGCTTCTTCGTGATGGGCTTGTCCGGGAAGATCCGGATCCAGATCTTGCCGCCGCGCTTGACGTGGCGGGTCATCGCGATACGGGCCGCCTCGATCTGGCGCGAGGTGATCCATCCCGGCTGCAGGGACATGAGGCCGTACTCACCATAGGTGAGATCGCTGCCACGGTAGGCCTTACCAGGGGTGCGGCCCTTGTGCATCTTGCGGAACTTGGTACGAGCAGGCTGAAGCATCGTCGGTGTCCTTCATCCCCGCAGGGGCACCCATGGGCGCCCCGGGGAGCTCAAGCTAGCGGTTGGAGGGCATCGGGGCCTGGCCACCCTTACCCGGCAGAACCTCGCCGCGGCAGATCCAGACCTTGCAGCCAATCTTTCCGTAGGTGGTCTTCGCCTCGGCGAAGCCGTAGTCAATATCCGCGCGCAGGGTGTGCAGGGGCACGCGGCCCTCGCGGTACCACTCGTAGCGCGCCATCTCCGCGCCGCCCAGGCGGCCCGAGCACGCCACGCGGATGCCCTTGGCGCCGAACTTCATGGCCGTCTGCAGCGCCTTCTTCATGGCGCGGCGGAAGGCGATGCGGCGCTCGAGCTGGGTGGCGATGTTCTCGGCCACCAGCTGCGCGTCGATCTCCGCCTTGCGGACCTCGACGATGTTGAGGAAGACCTCGTTCTTGGTGAACTGCTGCAGGTCCTTCTTCACCGTCTCGATGCCCGCGCCGCGCTTGCCGATGACGATGCCCGGGCGCGCGGTGTGGACGTTGACCTTCACCTTGTTGGCCGCGCGCTCGATCTCCACCTTGGAGACGCCCGCGTGGTTGAGCGACTTCTTCACGAACTCGCGGATGCGGATGTCCTCATGCAGCCACTGGGCGTAGTTCTTGTGCTCGAACCACTTGCTGTCCCAGGTCTTGATGACGCCGAGGCGGAACCCGATCGGATGAACTTTCTGTCCCAACGTGCTTCTCCTTAAAGATTGAGGGCCCGGAGGGCTACTTCTTGGCCTCGGCGAGCACCACGTGAACGTGAGCGCTCTTCTTGTTGATTCGGGTCGCGCGGCCCATGGCGCGCGGCATGTACCGGCGCTGGGTGGGGGCCTGGTCCACGGAGATGGTCTTCACGTAGAGCGTGTCCACGTCGACCTGGCCCTTGGACTTGTCGGTGGCGTTGGCCACGGCGCTCTTGATGAGCTTGCCGAGCGGAGCCGCCGCAGCGCGGGGGGTGAACTTGAGGATGTTGAGGGCGGCCTCGACAGGCTTGCCCCGGACGAGCGCAGCCACCGTGGACAGCTTCCGGGGTGACATGCGGACGTAGCGCAGATGTGCAGTGGACTCCATCGTCATCTCCTAGAGCGGTCCGGACTACTTACCGGGGGCCTTGGCGACCTTCTTCTCGGCCGAGTGCCCACCGAAGGTCCGCGTCGGCGCGAACTCGCCGAGCTTGTGACCCACCATGTTCTCCGTGACGAACACCGGGACGAACTTCTTCCCGTTGTGCACCGCGAAGGTGTGTCCGACGAACTCCGGCAGGATGGTGGAGCGCCGCGACCACGTCTTCACGACCTTCTTCTGATTCGTCTTGATCATATCCTCCACCTTCTTGAGGAGATGATCGTCGACGAACGGTCCCTTCTTGATCGAACGAGCCATTTCGGAATCCTTGGGCTACGAGCTACTGGCTGCGCGGTCCCTGCCGGCGCTTGCTCACGATGAACTTGTCGGTCCGCTTGTTGGTGCGCGTGGTGAGGCCCTTGGTCTTCTGGCCCCACGGCGACACCGGGTGCGGGTTACCCTGTCCGGACTTACCCTCACCACCACCGTGCGGGTGGTCGACAGGGTTCATGGCCAGACCGCGGACGGTGGGCCGGATGCCCAGCCAGCGGCTCTTACCCGCCTTACCGATGCGGATGATCTCATGCTCGATGTTGCCGAGCTGGCCCACGGTGGCGCGGCACTCGATGAGCACCTTGCGCACCGCGCCCGAGGGCAGGCGGATCTGCGCGTAGCGATCCTCCTTGGCCATCAGCTGGCCGGAGGTGCCGGCCGAGCGGATGATCTGGGCGCCGCGGCCCGGCTTCAGCTCCACGTTGTGGATGACCGTACCCACCGGGATGTTGAGCAGCGGCAGGCAGTTGCCCGGCCGGATGTCCGCGCTCGCGCCGGCGAACAGGGTGTCACCCACCGCCAGGCCCACGGGGGCCAGGATGTAGCGCTTCTCGCCGTCCGCGTAGTGCAGCAGCGCGATGTTGGCGGTGCGGTTCGGGTCGTACTCCACGGAGGCGACCTTGGCCGGCACGCCATCCTTGTCCCGGCGCTTGAAGTCGATGACGCGGTAGCGGCGCTTGTGGCCGCCGCCCTGGTGACGCCGGGTGATGTGGCCGTGAACGTTGCGGCCGCCCGAGCGCTTCAGCGGAGCAGTGAGCTTCTTCTCCGGCGTGTCCTTGGTGATGTCCGCGAAGTCGGACACCGTCATCAGGCGGCGGGCTGCTGAGGTCGGCTTGTACTTCTTGATGCCCATGGTGATTTATCCTCGATCAGGCGGTCAGCGCGGTGCGCCTAGGCCGCCGTTCCCTCGAAGAGCTCGATCTTGTCGCCCTCCTTGAGGGTGACGACGGCCTTCTTGTAGTTGGGGCGCTGGCCGATGCTCTTGCCCACGCGCTTGACCTTGCCGCGGACGACGTTGGTGCGCACGCCCTCGACGGTGACCTTGAACAGGCTCTCCACCGCGCGAGCCACGTCCACCTTGGTCGCCTTCTTGTCGACGATGAAGGAGTACTGGCGGAACTTCTCGCGGGCCTGATCCAGCTTCTCGGTGATGAGCGGACCCTTGATGACGTCGTGGATCTTCATGACAGGGCCTCCTGGATGGCCTTGGCAGCCGCGGAGGTCAGCACGAGCTGCTTGTGGCGCAGCACGGACTCGAGGTTGAGGCCCTCGGGCGGCAGCACGTCGAACTGAGCCAGGTTGCGCACGCTGCGGTGCAGGTTGGTGTTGCCCTTCTCGTCAATGACCAGGGCGTTCTCCAGCTTCAGGCGCTTGGTCAGCACGTCGAAGGCCTGCTTGCTCTTCGCGGCGTCCAGCTTGAAGCCGTCGAGGATCACCAGGGCGTTCTCCTTGGCGCGCAGGGACAGCGCCGCGCGGAGCGCGCCGCGACGGACCTGGCGGGGAGGACGGTAGGTGTAGTCCCGGGCCTTGGGAGCCATGGCCTTACCGCCGCCGACCCAGTGGGAGGCGCGGATGGAGCCCTGACGAGCGCGGCCAGTACCCTTCTGCTTCCAGGGCTTCTTGCCACCGCCGCTCACCAGCGAGGTGTTCTTCACCCCCACGGTGCCGCGGCGCCGGTTGATCTGCTGAAACTTCGAGACCTCATAGAAGAGGTGGGAGTTCGGCTCGGCGCCGAACACCTCGTCGGAGAGTTCGATCTCCGACACCTGCTTGCCATCCAGGTTGATTACCTTGAACTTCGCCATGACATTTCCTCGGGGGTCGGAGTGGAACCGCGCCAGTCCTCTCCCGCTTCCTAGGACTTGATCTCCACATCAACGCCAGCCGACAGATCCAGCTTCATCAGCGCATCCAGCGTCTGCTGGGTGGGCTCGAGGATGTCGAGCAAGCGCTTGTGCGTGCGGATCTCGAACTGCTCGCGGCTCTTCTTGTCCACGTGCGGCGACCGCAGCACGGTGAACTTGTTGATGCGCGTGGGCAGGGGGATGGGACCGGCCACCTTGGCGCCCGTGCGCTTGGCCGTCTCAACAATCTCCCCGGCACTCTGGTCCAGGAGCTTCGAGTCGTACGCCTTCAGCCGGATGCGAATCTTCGTTGTCGCCATTTCGAAAAAACCTCTTTGACGGCCCCTAGCAGTGGAGGCGTTACGACCGACGTCCTCTGGATGTCACAGAGCCGTGCTTCAGACGAGGGGCGCGGCATTTACCACCCCACCCCTCTGGTTGCAACTCTATTCCGACACCACCCCGGCAAGCCACTGTCTGGCCGCCGGGGTGCAGTCAGCCAAACTACTCGATGACCTCGGCAACGACGCCGGAGCCCACCGTGCGGCCACCCTCGCGCACGGCGAAGCGCAGCTGGCTCTCCATGGCCACCGGGGTGATCAGCTCCACCTCGATGGCGATGTTGTCGCCCGGCATCACCATCTCGACGTTGTCCGGCAGCTTCACCGTACCCGTCACGTCCGTGGTCCGGAAGTAGAACTGCGGCCGGTACCCCTTGAAGAACGGCGTGTGCCGGCCTCCTTCTTCCTTGGTCAGCACGTAGATCTGCGCCTTGAACTTGGTGTGCGGGGTGATGCTGCCCGGCTTGGCCAGCACCTGGCCGCGCTCCACGTCCTCACGCTTCAGGCCACGCAGCAGCGCGCCGATGTTGTCGCCCGCCCGGCCCTCGTCCAGCAGCTTGCGGAACATCTCCACACCGGTAATCACCGTCTTCTGCGTGGGGCGCAGGCCCACCACTTCCACTTCCTCGCCCACCTTGATGATGCCGCGCTCGACGCGGCCGGTGGCCACCGTACCGCGGCCGGCGATGGAGAACACGTCCTCCACCGGCATCAGGAAGGGCTTGTCCGTGGCGCGCGCAGGGGTGGGGATGTAGCTGTCCACCGCCTCCATCAGCTTCAGGATGGCCCCCTCGCCGATGTCGCTGGTGTCACCCTCCAGCGCCTTGAGCGCGCTGCCGGGGATGATGGGGATCTTGTCGCCCGGGAACTCGTACTTCTTGAGCAGATCGCGAACTTCCATCTCCACCAGCTCGCGCAGCTCCGGATCGTCCAGCATGTCCACCTTGTTCAGGAAGACGACGATGTAGGGCACGCCCACCTGGCGGGCGAGCAGGATGTGCTCGCGCGTCTGGGGCATCGGGCCGTCGGCGGCAGAGACCACCAGGATGGCGCCGTCCATCTGCGCCGCGCCGGTGATCATGTTCTTCACGTAGTCGGCGTGGCCCGGGCAGTCCACGTGGGCGTAGTGGCGATTCTTGGTCTGGTACTCCACGTGCGCGGTGGAGATGGTGATGCCGCGCTCGCGCTCCTCGGGGGCCTTGTCGATCTGGTCATAGGCCAGGTACGTGGCGCCGCCCGTCTTGGCCAGCACCTTGGTGATGGCGGCCGTCAGCGACGTCTTCCCGTGGTCCACGTGGCCAATCGTGCCGATGTTCACGTGGGGCTTGGACCTGTCGAACTTCTCCTTGGCCATGACGCTCCTCTAGAGAAAAATGGAGCCCTGAACCAGGATTGAACTGGTGACCTCATCCTTACCAAGGATGCGCTCTGCCAACTGAGCTATCAGGGCTTGGATCTACACAACAACGGGTTGGAGCGGGAAATGGGACTCGAACCCACGACATTCAGCTTGGAAGGCTGACGCTCTACCAACTGAGCTATTCCCGCGTTGACCGATGGAGGGAGATGGATTCGAACCATCGAAGGCGTAGAGCCGGCAGATTTACAGTCTGCTCCCTTTGGCCGCTTGGGTATCCCTCCGTGCTTTTCCTTCTACTACGACTGCGTGCTTCTACCACTGCATAATGCGTTTTTCTTCCGGGCCCTCATCCGCGGCCCCGTCCTTATGGCCGGCGGCGGGACTTGAACCCGCGACCTACTGATTACAAATCAGTTGCTCTACCGACTGAGCTACACCGGCACTACTCCGGCTGCTACCTCGCCCTGCCCCATCCGCTCCCACGGCGACCGTCAACCGCCCGGCCTCCGGCGTCGAAAGGCGGGACCTTTTAGAGACCCTGCCCCCCCAAAGTCAAGGAGATTGATCCCGAGCGGCCGCCCTGTCCGACACTCCCCCACCACGCTGGCGAGCGGCCTCGTAGAGCAGCACGGCAGCGGACACCGACGCGTTGAGGGAACCGACCTGACCTGCCATGGGAATCCGCAGGCGGAAGTCGCAGTGCTTGAGCACGCCCTCTCGCACGCCTGCTCCCTCGGCGCCCACGACGATGGCCAGAGGGCCATCCAGGCGGGCCTTCCAGAGAGGCTCCTTTGCCTCCGGGTCCGCCGCCGCCACCCAGACCCCCGCCTCCTTCAGTTCTTCCAGCGCGCGGGAGATGTTCACCACCCGAGCGATCGGGCAGTGCTCCACCGCTCCCGCCGAGGCCTTGGCCACCACGCCCGTCACCGGCACCGCCCGGTCCTTGCCCATGACGATGCCATGGGCGCCCAGCGCATGCGCCGAGCGGATGATGGCTCCCAGGTTGTGCGGATCCTGGATGCCATCGAGGACCACGATCAGCGGAGGCTGCCCGCTCTCCTGGGCAGCTTCGAGCACGTCCTGCAGCTCCGCGTAGTGGAAGCCGCGCAGCTCCGCCACCACGCCCTGGTGGACCCCGCCGTCGGCGAGCGTCGCCAAGCGCTCGCGCACCACGCGCTCCACCCGGATGCCCGCGTCACGGGCGCGGCTGAGGATCTCCGCGGCGGCCCGTGAGCCGAGCTGCCCCTCGGTGATGTAGAGGCGCTCCATCTCGTCCGGGCGCACCCTCAGCGCCTCCAGGACGGGGTTGACTCCGTAGACGTGGCGCTCGCCGCGCTCGCCGTGCTCACTGCGTTCCCGCTGCTCCCCACGGTCGCGTGGCTCGCCTCGCTCCCGCTGCTCCCCACGCTCTCGCCGTTCGCTGCCCCGAGGAGGACGATCACGCATGGGGTTACTGGACCTCGACGGGAATGGAGAAGGTCTTCTGCTGGCGGGCGCAGAGCTTCTCCGTGCAGATGAAGAACGTCAGCTTCGCGTCCACCAAGCCCTTGCCGGCGGAAGCCGCCGTGAAGGGCACCTCGAAGCGCGGATCCACAAAGGTCTGGCCCTCGGCCTTCTTCGCCACCGAGTCCTCGCGCCCCAGTTGCTCCTTGGCCGGGCTGAGCTGCGTGCCCTTCACCTGTAGCTTCAGCGGCGCCTCGTCCGAGACGTGGGAGCCCGCCTTGCTCTTGATGGAGAGCACGAAGACGCCCTTCTCACCCGCCTTCACCTTCGTGGACGTGCCCTCGGTGCTCACCTCGTAGAGCGAGGTGGGATCCACCTCGTCCGCGGCGCGGGCCTGGGTCCAGGCAAGGGCCACCCACAGGGCGGCGATGGGAGCAAGACGACGCAGCTGAAGCATGGGACGTTCTCCTCGTTAGGCGGGCTACCGTATAGCCACCCTTCCGACGCACGGGGAGCCTTTTCTCTTCATCCCCTCCCGGAAGACGCTTTCCGGGCGGGCCGCCCTGCTGCCTTCCGACGCGCCGAGCCCCTCTGCGCTCCAGGCGCACTCACGGGGGCCTCCCCGCCCCCGAGTTCCTGCTGATCGACCCGGGGAGTTCCCGCGACCAGCGCCTCTGCCCGCTCGATGATGGGCGTGGCGAGGTCCATCCCCGTGGCCGCCTCCATCTCCGGGAGCGCCGGGGAGCTGTTCACCTCGAAGACCTTGGGCTGCCCCTTCACATCCAGCAGATCCACCGCGGCCACCTCGAGCCCCACCAGCCTCGCCGTCCGCTCCGCCGTTATCCGGCAGGCCTCCGTCAGCTCGATGGGCTCCAGCCGCGCCCCCTTGATGAGCGTGTGGGACAGCCGCCCCACCCTCGGCCGGCGCTCCACCGCCGCCACCGCTCGGCCGCCCACCACGAGCACCCGGACATCGTGCCCCGACTTCTGCACGTACTGCTGCACCACGAGGTTGTGCCCGAGCCCCAGCACGGCCTCCAGCGCGGCCTCCAGGGACTGCAGGCTCTCGCACACCATCACGCCGTGCTTCTCCTGGCCCTGCAGCAGCTTCACCAGCACCGGCACCCCTCCGACGAGCCCCACCATCTCCTTGAGGTCCGCCGCGTCACGCGCCATCACCGTCGAGGGAATGTCGATGCCGTTGGCCGATAGCAGCTGCAGCGAGCGCATCTTGTTGCGCGACTGCGCGATCGCCTGCGCCGTGTTCATCAGCGGCACACCGCGGATCCCGAACTGGTTCACCACCGCGAGCCCATAGCTGTTGATGGACTGCGCGATGCGCGGGAGCACCACGTCGCAGGGCGGCAGCTTCTTGCGCTTGTAGTAGAGGCTCGCGCTGCCGCCGTCCAGGTGCATGTCCACCCGGCCCGGATTCAACACGCGGACCTGGTGGCCACGAGCCCGCGCGGCCTCGGACAGGCGCCGGGTGGACGGAATAGAAGCGGAGCGCGAGAGGATCGTGATCTTCATGGGCAGGGCGGCGGCTCGACTCCTCTTAATCGCCGCCCCGCGCCGGGTAAAGCGACCTCGGACTACTTCCGTTGGACTGCACGCACCTCAAGCTTGACCGGACTCTTGTCCGTCGAGGCTCGGATCTGGTCGCACAGTGCGCCCGTGAACTGGACGCCCGCGGGCGTCACGCCCACCGGCGTGAGCTTCCAGGTGTTCGCATCGTCATGAGGCTTCAGCTCGTCGTTCACGTACACGGCGATCAGGCTGTACCGGGTGTCCGTGGTGGCCGAGGGATCAGCCACAGGCATCTGGGCCGGATCCAGCTCGAGCAGGCAGACGTCCTTGTTGCCCACCAGGTTGATGATCTCCGAGAGCGCGGTGGACAGCTCGGTCTGGTTGGCCGCCTGGTAGAAATGCCGGCCGCACCGCTTCGCCGTCACGTCGCACGTGTCACCCGCGCCGCAATCCGCCGACGTGGTGCACGCGCGGTTGCGCGCGAAGCCACCCGCATCGGCCATGGCGTTGAGGGTCGCCGTCGCCGAGCCCTCGGCGGTCTCGGCGCCGAAGCCGATGACGATGGTCTTGATGTCCTTGAGCTTGTCGTCCGCGCGCATGCTGGTGATGGAAGCGACCGAGGCATCCTGGTCCAGGCACCCCAGCTTCGCGACGGTTCCCGCGCACGAGGACAAGGTGCACTGGCACGCGGCCGGGTTCGTCTGGCCGTCGTTGGGATTGTTCGGGTTGCAGTTGGGCAAGCCGTCCGTCAGCAGGAGGATGAAGTCCTGGCGGTCCGTGCCCTGCAGAGCCGTCTGGTTCGCCATGAACCCGAGGCTCGCGGCGGTCGGAGTACCGCCCGAGGGAGAGGTCGCCCCGCTGTTCGGAATGCTCAGGATCACGTTCGAGATGTCCGAGGCAGACTTCTGGAGCCCCGCACTGTCCGCGTCGTCGACCTCCGGGATGGGAATCTTCACCACGGTCGAGGCCATGCACTGCTCCGTGGTCGTCGACCCCGTCGGCTGCGGGAAGATCGTCAACCCCATGCGGGCCAAGGCCCCATTGGAGGTCAGGAACGACGACATGGCGCCCTGGAGCGAGCTCCACCGCGTGGGGCACGTGTTCACGTTGCAGTCCGCGCCGCTGCGCGGATCACCGCAGGGGAAACCGCTGGACGTCTGACAGGCCGCCAGCGAAGGGTTCACCGGCAGCTTCATCGAACCCGAGGTGTCCAGCAACACCATCAGGTTGGGCTTGGATGACTTGGCCTTGATCACATCCCCCACGGTCGTCTGCGCGAGCGCGAGGGGCTCCACCGGCTCGAAATCGTATGTCTGGCAGGCAGACGCGAGCGCGCCTCCGACGATGCCAACGGCGAAGGCGCTCAGAAGGGTCAGCTTGGCGCGCATACAGTGCTTTCTTCCTCAGGCGGGTACCGGCACCCGCAGCTTCAAGGGTTTTTCCAACGAAAACGGTGCCGAACAGTAACTGGTCCTCTGCCACTGCGGCTACAGCGTCTCAGGCATACACCAGTGATTCAAATGAAGCTGTCAAGTTCCACCCAAGCTGACGCCCTTATAGAGCAAGCGTGCGAGCCCCCTCTGTCAGACGCCACAGCGAGGCCAGGCCCATCACCTCGTCCAGCATGTGGCCGGACAGCTCTTGCGGGACGAAGCCGCAGAGGCGCACCGTGGTGTCGCAGGCGATCAGCTTCGCGCCCAGCGCTCGGGCCTCCTCGAGCATCCGCGAGGGCGTGGGCACTCCCATCCCCTCCGCACGAGCGCTCTCGGCCCGCTCCTTCTCGCTGTGCGGCAGCCCGAAGGTGCCTCGGACGAGCTGGCGCAGCGCATCGAAGGCGAAGACGAAATACACCTCGTCGCCCATCGCCGTGGCGGTGAGGCCCATCGACGCCGCCTGGAACGCGGGCTCGTAGGTGGCGTGTTGGAGGAAGAAGAAGGTGCGTCCGGCCATGTCGCCCGTGAACATACCGGTGGCCCCGGTAGCTTCAACTATCCACTTTCAGCGATAGTCCGCAGGCCGGCCCCAGCCCGGCGGCGAGCCCAGGTATAACCCGGAGCCTCGACCGAAGGAGCCTCGCATGCCGATGTCGCCAGCCCCCCTCGGTGCCTCCCGCGCGGGCCTTGCCGCCATGAAGCGAGGGGCCGTGGTGCTCTCCGCCGTTCTCCTCTTCGGCCACGGAGGCCTGCTTCAGGCCGCGCCAGCCGAGCCTCCCTCGAAGCCCGCCTCCCCGCCCGCCCAGGAACTGCGCGCGCAGGTGCTCTCGCTGCTCGAGCAGGCCGATGCGTTTCCGCCCTACGGCACGCGCTGGCAGCCGCTGGGGCCCGCGGCGCTGGGTGTGCTCGAGGAGCTGGCCTCCAACCCGAAGGCCCCCGCTCCCCAGCGAGTCCGCGCCGTGACTTCCATGGCCGCGGTGGATCATCCGCAGGCCGCCGACTACCTCCGCACCCTCCTCGAAGACACCCATACCCAGCCTCCCCTTCGCGCCAGCGCCGCCACCGCGCTCAGCCTGCGCGCCGGCTCGGACGCCATCCCCACCCTGCTGCCCTTCCTCCAGGACCGCGACGAGCACGTGCGCGTGGCGGTGGCTCGCGCGCTCGGGCGCCTGGGCGGGGCCCAGGTTCAGCAGGCCCTCGAAGAGCGCATCCCTGACGAGGCGGACCCACTTGTCCGAGAGGCACTCCAGCAGGGCCTGACCTTCATCGAGCCCTGAATGGCTGCCGGGCGGCCCTCCGCCCCTCCTTCCAGGGCTCGCTTCGCGCACGGCCATCCGTTAGATGGTGGCCATGCGTCCGACCGTGCTCCTCTTCGACATCGACGGCACCCTCGTCACCACCGGTGGCGCCGGGCGCCGCGCCATCTCGCGCGCCTTCGAGAAGCTCCACGGCCGGCTCGACGCCTGCGATTCGTTCAGCCTGTCCGGCATGACCGACCGGGCCATCGTCCGCAAGGCCCTGGGCATCATCGGCGTAGAGGCCACCACCAAGGCCATTGATGCCATCATCGAGAGCTACCTCTCGTTGCTCGATGAAGAGGTCCAGCGCGTCGAGGCTCGGCACTACTTCGTCCATCCCGGCATGCGCGAGGCCGTGACCGAGGCGCGCTCGCGCTCGGGCGTCGCCGTGGGGCTGGGCACCGGCAATGTCCGCGCGGGCGCCCGCGTGAAGCTGGAGCGCGTGGGCATCTACGAGCAGTTCGCCTTCGGTGGCTTCGGGTGCGATCACGAGGACCGCGTGGAGCTCATCCGCCACGGGGCTCGGTGCGGCGCACAGCTTCTCGAGGCGCCCCTGGAGGAGTGCCGGGTCGTCGTCATCGGGGATACCCCCAAGGATGTCCACGCAGCCAAGGGCATTGGCGCGGTCTGCATCGGCGTGGGCACCGGCAGCTTCAGCGCCCAGGCCCTGCTGGCGTCCGGTGCCGACTTCGCCTTCCCGGATTTCACCGCGCGGGGGGCCCTCCAGGCGCTCCTGCTGGATCGCTGATCCCTCGCCCCCCTGCTCCGGAGCGGCGTCCGGGTGTGGTATCTCCCCCGCCCTCCCGAGGAGCCCCACCGCATGTCGCTGTCCACGCTGGAAGCCTACGATCTCATCCGCTTCGCCGAGTCGTTCGAGGCCCGACTCGTCACGGCCAATGACACGCTCCTGGACAAGCCGGGGCTCGAGCCCGAGAAGGAGTGGATGGACACCGCCCTCAAGCTGGTGCGCACCGGGCTGGCTCCCGCGCCCACACTGCTCGAGCGCGCCAAGGAGCTGCCCGAGATGGAGGAGGCTCGCGAGGAGTTCTCCTTCCAGCAGCAGAACCTGTGGGTGGATGCCCTGGAGAAGCTCCACGCGGGCATCACCTTCTGCGCCAGCAGCCGCTCGCCCGTCATCGAGGCGCTCTTCCCTCACCTCAAGTTCCCCCAGCTCCGCCGCGCGCCCCAGGAGGCCGTGGACGAGTTCGCCGCAGCCTACGAGCGGCGCCTCAAGTCCAGCTACGTCACCCGCATCTTCTCCCAGGATGATTTCTCCTTCGTCCGGCCCGTCGTGGATCAGGTGGCTCGTGCCTATGCCGCCTGGCAGGCGAGCCTCACTCCCGCGCCCCTCTCCGACTCCCAGGCTGCTCCGCTGCGCGCGGAGATGATCTCCGTGGGCTCGCGGTTGGATGTCGCCGTGCGCCAGGCGCGGCTGCTCGCGGAGGCCGCGCTCGTGCCCGTGCCGGGTGCTTTCGATTCCACGGGGCTGGCCGCCAAGCCCAAGCGCCGCACGGGCCGAGGGCTCCCGTTCGGCTTCGAGGAGTCGAGTGTCGAGCCCTCTGCCGAGGACGCTGGCGATGACCTGGGCGCTGAGCCTTCGGAGCTTCTCGAAGAGGCGGCTTCCGAGCCGTCCTCCGCTGTAGCTGATCCGCAGCCGGACGTGGAGGCTCCTCCGCCTGAGTCGCCTGCCGAGACCGCTCCCGCCGAGGCGAAGCCTGCCCGCCGTGGCCGCAAGAAGACCGAGTCCAAGCCTCCCCCCGAGACGGCCTGAGCGCCACGAAGCCACGCGTTAGAGAATCCGGCCATGGCTGAAGTCGCCCTCCCCATCGACCCGCTCCTTCCGGAGATCGTCTCCACGCTTCGTGGTGCGCGGTCGCTCGTGCTGGAGGCGCCTCCGGGCGCTGGCAAGACCACCCGCGTGCCTCGCGCGCTGCTGGAGGCCGGACTCGCGCAGGGCAAGGAGATCGTCGTCCTTCAGCCTCGGCGACTGCCCACCCGGCTCGCGGCTCAACGCGTGTCGGAGGAGCTCGGAGAGCGTGTCGGCGAGACCGTGGGCTACCAGGTCCGCTTCGAGGACGTTCGTGGCGCCAAGACCCGGCTGTCCTTCGTCACCGAGGGCGTCCTGGGCCGCCGCCTGCTCTCCGACCCGGAGCTGCGGGACGTGGGCATCGTCGTCCTCGACGAGTTCCATGAACGGCACCTCGCGGCGGATGTGTCGCTCGCGATGCTGCGCCGGCTCCAGGAGAGCGCTCGGCCCGATCTCAAGCTCGTCGTCATGTCCGCGACGCTGGATGCCGAGCCCATCCGCGCCTACCTCGGCGGCTGTCCCCGCCTGCGCTCCGAGGGCCGCCGCTTCGACGTCTCCATGGAGTACCTGCCCACCGCGGATGACCGGCACCTGGATGCTCAGGTGCTCTCGGCCATCAAGCGCGTCTTCTCGGCTGGGCTCGATGGGGATGTGCTCGTCTTCCTCCCGGGCGCCAGCGAGATCCGCCGCGCTCGCGATGCCTGCGCCGAGTTCGCCGAGCGTCACGGTGTGGACGTGCTCCCCCTGCACGGAGACCTGTCTCCCGCCGAGCAGGACCGCGCCGTTCGCCGCAGTTCCCGCCGGAAGATCATCCTCTCCACCAACGTGGCCGAGACCTCCGTCACCATTGATGGCGTCGCTGTGGTCATCGACAGTGGACTGGCCCGTGTGGCGTCGCATTCGCCCTGGTCCGGCCTGCCCACGCTCAAGCTGTCCAAGGTGAGCCGAGCCTCCGCCACCCAGCGCGCCGGCCGCGCCGGTCGTACCCGCTCCGGCCACTGCCTGCGCCTCTACACCCAGCACGACTTCGACGGCCGCCCCGAGCAGGACGCTCCGGAGATCCGCCGGGTGGATCTCGCGGAGACCGTGCTCGCCCTGCGCGCCTCGGGCGTCCGCGACATGGCTTCCTTCCCCTTCTTCGAGCCGCCACCCGCTGCCGCGCTCGAGGCCGCGGAGACCCTGCTGCGCCGGCTGAGCGCCGTGGACTCCGAGGGCCGCGTCACGGAGATCGGCAACCGGCTGCTGCGCTTCCCCGTCCACCCGCGTCAGGCCCGCATCATCGTGGAGGGCGAGCGCCGAGGCGTGGGCGCTGACGCAGCCGTGCTCGCCGCGCTCATGGGCGAGCGGGACATCCGTCGTGAGGCCCGCGCCAACCTGAGCGGCCCGGGACGCTCGGCTGCCGTCGTCAGTGGACCCTCGGATCTGCTGGAGCTCTTGGAGCGCTTCCGCGAGGCGGAGCGGGCGGACTTCGCCTCGGGGCGGCTCCACTCGCTCTCCCTGGAGCCCGGCGCGGTGCAGTCGGTGGACCGGGTGCAGCGACAGCTCCGCCGCGCGGTGCGAGACAAGGGCTCACGGCCCGAGCGCCCCGAGGCCCGGGAAGAGGCGCTGATGCTCAGCGCGCTCGCCGGCTACCCGGATCGCGTGGCGAAGCGGCGCAGGCCCCGAGCCCCGGAGATCCTCCTCTTCGGAGGTGGCACCGCCACGCTCTCCGAGATGAGCGTGGTACTGGACGCCGAGCTAATGATCGCCGTCGACGCCGAGGAGCGCCCCGGCAAAGGCGCCGTCGTCCGGCTGGCCAGCGCCGTGGAGCCCGAATGGCTCCTGGATCTCTACCCGGACGCCCTGGAGGAGATGGACGCCCTCCAGTGGAACTCCGAGTCTCGCCGCGTCGAGCGCATCACCCGGCTGGCCTACGGCAACCTCGTGCTGGAAGAGACCCGGACTCCCGCGCCTCCTTCCGAAGAAGCTGCTCGGGTGCTGGTGGAGGCCGCGCTCGCCGCCGGGCCGGAGCGCTTCGTCGATCCCGAGATCCTGACGCAGTGGCGCACCCGTATCTCGCTGCTCGCCGAGGCCTTCCCTCAAGCCAACTTCCCCACTGTGGACAACGCGTTCCTGCGCGACTCGCTCGCGTCCCTGTGCTCGGGGGCTCGCAGCTTCGCGGACTTGGAGGGCGTGTCCCTGATGGATGCGCTGCACGCGCGCCTCAGCTCCGAACAGGCGCGGCTGCTGTCCACCCACGCTCCCGAGCGCGTCACCCTGCCCGGCGGCCGTGGCGTCAAGGTGCACTACGAGCCCGGAAAACCGCCCTGGGTGGAGTCCCGCTTGCAGGACTTCTTCGGGATGGCCCAGGGCCCCAGCGTCTGCGCGGGCCGAGTGCCGCTGGTGCTGCACCTGCTGGCACCCAACATGCGCGCCGTCCAGGTGACCACGGATCTCGCCGGCTTCTGGGAGCGGCACTACCCCGCCATCCGTAAGGAGCTGTGCCGCAAGTACCCCCGGCACAGCTGGCCCGAGGACCCGCGCCACGCGCAGCCGCCCGCGCCGCGCCCGCCGCGACGGTGAGCCTCAGAGCTTCTTCTGCATCTCCAGGTGCTCGATGCCGCCTTCCATGAAGACGGCGCCCAGCGCCTCGTAGCCGTGCTTCTTGTAGAACTCGAGCGCGAAGAGCTGCGCGTGCAGCTTGATGCCGGTGACGCCTCGGCGCCGCGCCTCCTCCTCGAGCGCCACGAGCAGCTTGGAGCCCACGTGCGCCTTGCGGTGCGCCTGGAGCACCGCCATGCGGCCAATCTGCGCCCACGTCCCTGTCTGCCCCTCCGGAGCTTGAGGCAGCATCACCAGGCGGCCCGTGCCGATCGCGTGGCCGCCCTGGAACGCCAGCAGGTGGTAGGCCTTCGCGTCCTCGGCGTCGCGCTCGATGCCCTCGGGGACGTGCTGCTCCTCGATGAACACCACCTCGCGGATGGCCAGGGCTTGAATGAGCTCCGCCTCGTTCTGGACCGGGCTGAG
Organism: Hyalangium sp.; assembly: GCF_045802625.1. Lineage (NCBI taxonomy): Bacteria > Pseudomonadati > Myxococcota > Myxococcia > Myxococcales > Archangiaceae > Hyalangium > Hyalangium sp. The sequence continues at coordinate 23,431 of NZ_JBJMQP010000094.1, forward strand.
GGTGACGGGCGGGGCTGGAGTCTCCGAGTCGGGCATGTCGGAGGCAAGGTACACAAATCCCCGCAGCGCAAACAGCCGGAAAAACGCGGAGCGTGATAAGGGCCTGGACCTCGCGATGACCCCTCCCCAGGTGGCCGGGCGGACACCGCTCGTTGGCTTCTACGTCCTCTATTTCGGCACGGTGGGCATCACCCAGCCCTTCCTGCCGGCCTACCTGCGCTCGCTCGCCCTCTCTACGACTGAAGTGGGCTTGCTCCTCGCGCTCTCGCCCCTGGCCTCCCTGTTCACCCCGCCGCTCTGGGGGCACCTGGCCGATCGCAGCGGCCGCCTCGGTCACGTGCTCACCCTGCTCGCCGTGGGCGCCGCCCTCTGCTTTGCTCCCCTGCTGAGCTTGGAGCGCTTCCCGGCGCTCGTGGTGGCGCTCGCTGCCTACGCCTGCTTTGCCTCCTCGATCACCCCCATGATCGACAGCCTGGCGCTCAAGCATGTGGCCCAGAAGGGTGGCAGCTATGCCCACCTGCGCCTCTTCGGCTCGCTGGGCTTCATCCTCTCCGCCACCACGTTTGGGATGGTGGTGCGGCAGGTGGATCGCTCCACCATCATCGCGGCCCTGGGGCTGCTGACCGCGCTCGCGGCCTGGAGCTTCTCGCTGCGCTCCCACACTCCTCCGGGCACAAGGCCCCACCCGCTGGCGGGCCTGGGGCTGCTGCGCGACCACAAGGATCTGCGCTGGCTGCTGGCGGCTACCTGCCTGCACTGGATGGCCTGCGCGCCCTTCAACGGGATGCTCGCCATTCATGTGCTGGCGCTCGGGCTGTCTCCTTCGGTGGTGGGCACCGCCGCGGGCGCCGGCGTGGCGGCCGAGGTGGCGGCCATGATCCTCTACCCGCGCTTCGCCGAGCGCATCGCTCCCCGGCACCTGCTCTGCCTCGCCTTCTTTCTGAGCGCGCTGCGCTGGGGGGGCATGGCGCTCGTCTCGTCTCCGGTCCCGCTGGTGGCGCTCACCCTGCTGCACTCCGTGAGCTTCGGCGTCTTCTACGTCGCCAGCGTGGCCTTCATGGCGCGCCGGGTCCCCGAGCACCTGCGCGCCTCCGGCCAGGGCCTCTTCGCCGCGATCACATTTGGCATCGGAGGCCTCATCGGGTTCTCGGCCTCCGGAGCGGGCTATTCGCTGCTTGGCGGCGGGCACGCGCTCTTCGCCGTGGCCGGAGTGGTGGAGCTCGTCGCCGCCGGGCTCGTGCTCCAGGCCTCCCCCACTCCGAGCCCCCCACCTCAGCCGGAGACCGTGCAGTCCGGGAACCCGTGATATTCTGGGGCCGATGCGACCCGTCTTGCTCGCCCTTGCTCTCGGACTGCTGTCCCTGCCGGCCTCCGCTCAGCTCTTCAACCCGAGGGCTCCCCCCTTGTTCAAAGAGGAGGAGCTGGACCGGCGCTTCGCGAAGTCGAAGATCCACCAGGCGCTGCTCACCGGGAGCAAGGATCCCAACTGCGTCCAGGTCGTCGGCGGCCTGCTGACGCTGCTGGGAGAGACGGCGCCCTACCTCCACAAGCGTGACGAGAACTTCTATCTCGATCCCGCGCTGGTCGAGGCGCTGAACGGCCAGCTGAACAACGGGCGCTTCCCGGGCTCCACCTACTTCGTGGCCATGGTGCGCAGGGTGCTGATCGATCGCAAGCTGCCCCAGGACTGGTTCGACACCGCGGCCGCGCTGGCGCCGTACTACCCGGTGATGGACCTGAGCAAGCTGCGCTTCCTGGCCGACGGGGTGAAGCCCATCGACAGCTTCCTGTTCACGCTGCCGGTGCTGCGGGAGCGCTACGAGGTGGAGGTGCTGCGAGCCAACAGCTCCGCGGCCAGCACCGCCGAGGCCGTCTTCCGCGACAGCTATGTCGACCGGGCTGTCGTCTTCGGAGGGCTCGAGTTCATTGACGCGGGGCTCGAGAAGAAAAAGAAGGTCAAGAAGAAGAAGGGCGCGCCGGTGGAGGACGAGCCCCCCGCCATGATCGCCCGGCTGGTGTGGTACCCACCGGACCCGAACAGCGGCCGTATCCAGGTGTTCGGTACGCCCGTCGAGAAGCCCAAGGGTGTGAACATCACCGCGCGGCTCGCGGAGAAGCAGTACGTGAACCTGGATCAGCTCCCCAAGGGCACGCGGATGCTCGTGCGGGGCCGGCTCTGGGAGTACAAGAAGGGCATCACGGACGTGGAGCTTCGCGACGCCATCCTGTTCGTGGACCGTGACTGGTCCGAGGGCGTCCTGCTCGCGGACCCGAATGCCACGGCGGCCTGCCCGGCGGCGTACAACGAGCTCACCGGCACGGCGCCGGTCCAGCCCGGCGGCTTCGGCCGGCACTGAGCACCGTCCACGGTTCCTGACGGACAGTCTCACGAACGGGACAACCGCCTCGGGTGCTCCGAGGCAAACCCCCTGGCATGGCGTGTGCTCTCTCCACGGCTGAACCCCAGCCGTGAGGAGCACTCCATGAAGGTCGACGATCATCCCGAGCCGGCCCGGTCCACGCCGGCCCCTGGTCAGTTCCAGCAAGTCCTCCAGCGGGCCGGAGCGCCTGCGTCCTCGCCCTACGCTCCCACCGCTCCGCGTCCCCCGGCGCCCCCAGCCCGAGCCAGGCCCCTGCCGCCGCCCCCGCCGCCTTCCCGAAGCGCCCCGCCAACGCCCAAGAGCCCCCTGCCGCTTCCGCTCGGCACTTGCCGCTCTCCCGGCGCGGCCTTCGCCAGTGGGCCGGTCCTCTCCACGTCGCGCAGCGCCCTCGCCAGTCCAGAGAATCTCGGGCTTGCCCGCCAGGCGATGCACCAGGAGTCCTCCCGCCTGGGGACCGTTCGCTCCGAGGCCCAGACGACCACTCAGGAGAAGACGGAGCACCGCCTCTCCGAGCTGATCTCCCGGGAGCTGGCGCGCGAGTTCCGAGCCGAGCCTCCACCGAGCCTCTCGTCTCGTGGCGCGCCTGGGCCTCTCGAGGCTTCACGGGAAGCGGCTCCCGCCGAGGGCCTTCCCGCAGTGGGGGAGTCGCGCCTCGCGGCTGGCGGGGCGGGCCCGGCTCCCACGGAAGCGCTGAACCCTCAGGCCAAGGTCCAGGCCACCCTGCAGCTCATCGAGAAGATCGAGTTCTTCATCCAGTCCCAGCGGCCTGCCCTGCGAATGAGCCTGGGCTATCCCCTGTCGGCCATGGTGGAGGTGGAGCGCACGGGGCCTCGCGAGGTGGCGCTGCGCATCCAGGGGCGCCATGGCCCGCTCGCGCAGGAGGACCTCGCGCGCATCCGGGATGCGCTGGGAGCCCGCGGGCTGCGGCTGAAATCCCTGCGCGCGGAGTGAGCCCCCAAACGGCAGAGGGCCCTCACGCCAGGAGGCGGAGAGCCCTCATCGCCAGCACTCTGGAGTGCCTGGCTACTTCCCGCCCGGCTTGGTGCTCAGCAGGGCGCGCTTGCCCTTCTTGTCCTTGAAGTCCTCGGCGTCGGGCAGCGCCTCCTTCTTCTCCGCGATGTTCGGCCACTTCTTGGAGAAGTCAGCGTTCAGCGCCTTGTACTCCGCCCACTCGGCGGGCAGCTCCGTCTCCGGGAAGATCGCCTTGGAGGGGCACACCGGCTCGCACGCTCCGCAGTCGATGCACTCATCCGGGTGGATGACGAGGAAGTTCTCCCCCTCGTAGAAGCAGTTGACCGGACACACCTCGACACAGTCGGTGTACTTGCACTTGATGCAAGGGTCGGCGACGACGTAAGCCATCGAAAGGTTCTCCTCAGCGCGCGGACAGATTAGCGGGCGCGCACACTAGACGGTTTCTAGCAGGGGCCGCACCTGAATTCAGGCGGCCTGCTCGTCAGCCCAGCAGGCCCTGGGCCCTCATCAGCTCCGCCACCAGGATGGCTCCCTTGGCCGCTCCCATCTTCGTGTTGTGGGAGACGAGCACGTACTTGAAGCCATTCTCCAGCACCCCATCCTCGCGGACGCGGCCCACCGTGGTGGCCATGCCGCCATGGGTGTCCCGGTCCAGCCGGGGCTGGGGACGGTAGGGATCGTCCAGCACCTCGATCCACCGTGACTGCGGCGGGGCGGACGGCAGGCCGCGAGCCACCTCGGCGCCCTTCCACTCGCGCATGGCGGCGACCACCTCGTCCACGGTGGCCTTCTTGCCCAGCGACACGAAGACGGACTCGGTGTGGCCCTCGAGCACCGCCACGCGGGTGCACGTGCAGGACACCTTCACGTCATGGCTGGAGAGGGAGGCCCCATCGGCCTGCAGCGAGCCGAGGATCTTCTTCGTCTCCACCTCCACCTTGTGCTCCTCCTTGGGGATGAAGGGGATGACGTTGTCCAGGATGTCCAGGCCAATGACTCCCGGCGAGCGGCCCGCGCCGGACATGGCCTGCATACTCGTCATCAGCACGGCCTTGACGCCGAAGCGCTCGGCCAGCGGCGCCAGCGTGACGGCCAGGCCCGTGGTGGTGCAGTTGGGGATGGGGACGATGAAGCCCTTGTAGCCGCGGCGGCGCTGCTGCTCGCGCACCAGCGGCGCGTGGGCGGCGTTCACGGGGGGGATCAGCAGCGGCACGTCCGCCTCGTAGCGGAAGGCGCTCGCGGCCGAGAACACGGGGATGTCCTTGGCCAGCCGGGGCTCGAGCTCCTTGGCCACGTCCGACTCCACCGCCGAGAAGGCGATGTCATAGTCCTTGGCATTCACCGCGTCGCCGCTGAGGACCGTCATCTTCGCCACCTCGGGCGACAGGGGCTCGGGGACGAACCAGGCCGTCATACCGTTGGCGGTGCGCAGCGCCTCGATATAGGGCTTGCCCGCCGAGCGCGGCGAGGCCGCCAGGCCGGTGAGCTGAATGAAGGGGTGATTCTGGAGGGCGGCGATGAACTGCTGGCCAGCAAGGCCGGTGGCGCCAATCAGGACGGCGCGGAGCTTCGACATGGTGCGTTATCTCCCGTGGGACGGCGCTGCTTACCACCCTTCGGCGGTTGCATGCGAGCCGTTCAAGGAGGGAGTTGGGCACAGGTGCCGTTCGGTCGGGAAGCCATCGGCCACCCAGGCCTGGATCCCCCCGTCCAAGCAGACGGCGTTGCGGCCTTGCAGGTGGAGCAGCTGGCAGAGGCGGAGCACATTCTCCCAGTCCTCCGCACAGCCGCAGAGGACGATCAGCTCATCGTCCGGGAGGATGAAGAGCTCCTGAGCGACCTCCTCGGGAGTCATCCGGAGCGAGCCGGGGATATGAAACTCGACCTGCTCCCAGTTGTCCGGGGAGCGGCAGTCGAGCACGAGGACATCGTCGTCCCCAAGCCTGAGATAGAGCTCGGCACAGGGGATACGAAGTTCCATGGAGTCCTCCACCGCGAGCCTGCCCTGAAGTACAACCCGGGGTGTGACAGGTCCCTTCCATCGAGCCCGCTTGCCTGCCCCTCGCTGAGCAAGCCCACGGCGAGCCTCACAGGCCGAGCTGCTTGGCGATGATCTCGTTCATCACCTCGCTGGTGCCGCCGCCGATGGGGCCCAGGCGGGCGTCTCGCCAGTGACGCTGGATGTCATACTCCATCATGTAGCCGGCGCCACCGTAGAGCTGGAGGCAGGCATCGGCGACGCGGCACGCGGTCTCGGTGGCCACCTTCTTGGCCATGGAGGTTTGAGCCACGGCGTACTGGCCGCCCACGTGGAGGCGCAGCGCGTGGTACGTGAGCTGACGGGCGCACTCGAGCTCGGTGAAGAGCTCGGCCACCTTGTGGCGCACCACCTGGAAGCCGTTGAGGGACTGGCCGAAGGCGCGCCGCTCCTTCACGTGCACCACCACCTTCTCCAGCATGTCCTCCATGGCCCCGAGCGCCCCGAGCGCCAGGGACAGGCGCTCCCACTGGAAGTTGCCCATGATCTGGTAGAAGCCCTGCCCCTCCTGGCCGAGCAGGTTCTCTCTGGGCACGCGACAGTCCTCGAAGAACAGCTCTGCCGTGTCCGAGGCGCGCCACCCGAGCTTCTGCAGCTTGCGCCCCACGCCGAAGCCCGGAGTGCCCTTCTCCACGATGATCATGGAGAGCCCCTTGTGGCCGGCCTGGGGATCCGTCTTCACCGCGCACACCACGAAGTCGGCGCGCACGCCGTTGGTGATGTAGATCTTCGAGCCGTTGAGCACATAGTGCTCCCCATCGCGCACGGCGGTGGTGCGCAGGCCCGCGACATCCGAGCCGGCGTCGGGCTCGGTGATGGCGAGGGCGCCGATCTTCTCTCCGCGGATGGCGGGCGCGAGGAAGCGCCGCTTCTGCTCCTCCGTGCCGAACAGGTGGAGCGGCCCGGTGGAGATGGTGAACTGGGCGGCCAGTCCCGCGGAGACGCCTCCCGAGCCGCAGCGCCCCAGTTCCTCCAGGAGCACCGCCTCGTACAGCTCCCCGGCAGCCGAGCCGCCGTACGCCTCCGGGTACTTCAGCCCGAGGAAGCCCAGCTCGCCGAAGCGCAGGTAGAGCTCCCGAGGAAACTCCTCCCGGGCCTCCCACTCCTGGGCGAAGGGGAGCAGCTCCTTCTCGACCACCGCGCGCACCGTGCGGCGGAAGGCCTCGTGCTCCTCCTGGAACAGTCCGTAACCGTGCAGCATCTGCGACCCCCTCTCCTTCGTTGCTTCCTTGACCGGCCCGAGCCGGCCTGCGTATAAGACCGTCCCCGATTCGTGGCGCCATAGCCAAGTGGTAAGGCAAGGGTCTGCAAAACCCTCATTCCCCGGTTCGAATCCGGGTGGCGCCTCAAAGCAAAGGCCCGATGCGAGCACCTGCCGCATCGGGCCTTCGTCTTTGCGGGCGCTGTGACGGCGTTCACACCGCGAAAGTAAGCTGCCTCACAGCGCCTTCGTCGCGACAAGGCTACACAGGGCTCAGCGTCCCGAAGGAGACCCATGCTCCCCTCTCGCTGCTTCTCAGTGTTGCTGGGGCTCCTCTTGATGGCCTGCGGTCCGGCCCCAGAGGAGTTTCCAGCCCCCAGGTTCGTTCAGGCGGCCAGCCTCACGACGGCCCAATGGACCTCGGCGGCGGCGATGAAGCAAGCCAGGGTGGCGCACTCGGCCACGCTGCTGCCCAATGGCAAGGTGCTCGTTGCTGGTGGCGGAGATACCACAGGCCCTATTGCCAGCACCGAGTTGTACGACCCAGCCACCAATACCTGGAGCGTCAGCCCACCTCTGACCCAGGCGCGCAGCTTCCATACCGCCACGCTGCTGCCCAATGGCAAGGTGCTCGTGGTCGGAGGCGTGGGTGCCACATCCGCTCTTGCCAGCACCGAGCTGTATGATCCGGATACCAACACCTGGAGCGTTAGCGCTCCTCTGACCCAAGCCCGCCAGTACCATACGGCCACGCTGCTGCCCAATGGCAAGGTGCTCGTGGTCGGTGGCGCCGATCAGACCAACAACCGTCTTGCCAGCACCGAGCTGTACGACCCGGCCGGCAACACCTGGAGCAGCACTGCCCCTCTGGCCCAAGCCCGCCAACACCATACGGCCACGCTGCTTCCCAATGGCAAGGTGCTCGTAGCCGGTGGCGGAGGTGACACGGACCGTCTTGCCAGCACCGAATTGTATGACCCGGCCCGCAATACCTGGAGCAGCGCCGCTGCTCTGGCCCAAGGCCGCACCGGCGCTATGGCCACGCTGCTGCCCAATGGCAAGCTGCTCGTTGTAGGGGGCGCAGGTGCCTCCACTCTTCTTACCAGCACCGAGCTGTATGATCCGGATGCCAACACCTGGAGCGTTAGCGCTCCTCTGACCCAAGCCCGCCAGTACCATACGGCCACGCTGCTTCCCAACGGCAAGGTGCTCGTAGTCGGGGGCGCCGATCAGACCAACCGTCTTGCCAGCACTGAGCTGTACGACCCGGGTACCAACACCTGGAGATTCACCGCCCCTCTCGCCGAGGCCCGCCAACACCATACGGCGACGCTGCTTCCCAATGGGAGAATGCTTGTTGCCGGCGGCTTCAGCAGCATCCCCGCTACCAGCACCGAGGTGGCCGGTCCGTACACGACCATCAGCGCAGGCCCGGCCCAGTCTGACAACCAGACCACGGCCAGCTTCACCTTCACCAGCGAGAGCGGCGCCAGCTTCGAGTGCAGCCTGGATGGGGCGCCCTTCAGCGCCTGCACTTCGCCCCAGGCCTATTCCGGCCTCGCCGAGGGCCTGCACACCTTCCAGGTCCAGGCTCGCGATGCAGCGGGGAACCTGGACCCGGCTCCCACTCAATACTCCTGGCGCATCGACCTGACGGCCCCGGAGACGGACCTCATCGCGGCCCCCCTGAGCATCACGAACCGGACCATGGCTGCCTTCGCCTTCAACTCCAATGAGCCAGGCGGCAGTTTCGAGTGCAGCGTAGATGCGGCTCCCTTCAATCCCTGCACCTCGCCCCAGGTCTATCCCAGCCTCGCCGAGGGCTCGCACACCTTCCAGGTCCGGGGGCGCGATTCGGCGGGCAACCTGGGCCAGAAATTGGCCAGCCACGCCTGGTCTATCTCCCGAGCGGCCCCGCAAACGAACATCATCGCAGCCCCCCTGCCCTTCACCTACCAGACCACGGCCGTCTTCTTCTTCGACTCCAGCGAGCCGGGCAGCAGCTTCGAGTGCAGCCTGGATCAAGCGCCCTTCAGTCCGTGCACCTCTCCCCAGAGTTATTCCTCTCTCTCCGAAGGCGAGCACTCCTTCCGTGTGCAGGTTCGTACCGCGGAGAGCAGCCTGGACTGGGCAAACTACACCTGGAAAATCCTCACGGTGGATGAAGATCCCCCTCCCCCCCCCACGATCCAAGACCCCACCCCGGGCAAGGAACTCTTCTCGGCGAGTCCTGTCTTCTCCGGTACGGCGGAGCCCTACTCCACCGTGACCCTCATCATCGATGGCGCGGAAGCCGGCGAGGCGCAGGTGAATGACCAAGGCGACTGGAGAGCCAACCCCTCCTCTCCGCTGACGTGGGGAGCGCACCACGCCTCGGCCACAGCCACGGATGAGGCAGGCAACACCAGCTCCCTCAGCTCCGAAGTGTCCTTCTCGACTTCGCGGCGTGGCTATTATGGCATGGCTTGCTCTGCGAGCTCCTCCACAGGGCTGGCCTCATGGCTTTGGACCCTGGTGCTGCTCGGCTACCTGCGGCGACGCTCACGTTCAGCGACCTGAAGCGATGAGAGGCCCCAGAGGCACCGCCCCTCGGCCTTCGGGAACCACCCCTTGTGATATGACTCACGGGAGCAAAGCTCCTCACGCATGAGTGCTCCTCCCCCTCGATCATGCAGCACCTGCGGTCACCCCCTACCGCCGGGAGCGCTCACATGCCCTCGTGATGGAACGGCCGTGCCAGTCTTGGAGCCCGAGCAGCATACTCAAACGGTTCAGCCCGCCACCCCGGGTGCTGCCCAGGCCACGCCCGCGGGCACCGCCGAGCCAGCGCTCTCCTCCAAGACAGACGCGCAGCCGGATCCGATGCTGGGCCAGCAGCTCGGCGAGTATGTGGTGCGCCGGTACATCGGCAGCGGTGGCATGGGGGTCGTCTACGAGGGTGAGCACATCACCATTGGCCGCAAGGTGGCCATCAAGTTCATCCGCGAAGAGAGGACCACGGGCCCCCACGCTCGTGGCCTGCTGAGCGAGGCCCGCGCGGCCAGCGCCATCCGCCACCACGGCATCATCGACATCCATGGGTTCGGCCAGCAGCCAGGCGTTGGCCAGTACCTCGTCATGGAGTACCTCGAGGGCCGCCCGCTCAACGAGGTCATCCAGGAGCGCGCGCCGCTGACCCTCACCGAGACCTTCGCGCTGCTGTGCGAGGTGCTCGATGCGCTCTCGGCCGCGCACGCCATGGGCGTCATCCATCGGGATCTCAAGCCGAGCAACATCTTCGTCGCCCGGCAGTCCAACGGGGCCGAGTACATCAAGGTGCTCGACTTCGGGCTCGCCAAGCGCAGCGCCACTCCCGAGGGCACCACGCCACAGACGTACTCGGACGTCATCGTCGGCACGCCCCAGTACATGGCTCCCGAGCAGGCCCTCTGCGAGGAGGTGGGGCCGCAGACGGACCTGTACGCGGTGGGCGTCATCGCCTTCGAGCTGCTCACCGGGCGGCGGCCCTTCCTGGGCCGCTCGCACATGGAGATCGTCGCCCATCACCTGAAGACGCCGGCGCCCGCGCCTTCCTCGCTCGTGAAGGTGCCCGCCGAGGTGGATGCGCTCGTCCTCCGGTTGCTCGCGAAGGAGCCCAAGCAGCGTCCCGCCTCGGCCAGCGAGGTGGCGCGCGAGCTCAGAGCCCTGCTCCAGCCGCAGGAAGGCCCCAGCCTGTCCTCGATGGCGGGGACCTCCCGCTCCATCCCCGTGATCAAGCCTCCGTCGGGCTCCGCTCCCGCTCAGGCGCCCACGGCGACCGTGTCACCGCCTCCCAGGCCAAAGGCGGAGGCACCTCCCCAGCCCGCCCTGCGGGGCTCGCGCTGGAAGTGGGGCGCGGTGGCGGGGGGCCTGCTCGTGCTGGTAACTGGGACGGGCCTGCTCATGAGCCGCGTCCCCGCGAGCCCGGCTCCAGACGTCCAGGGGTCCTCTCCCATCGTGGCCTCTCCGGCTCCCGTCCCACCGCCCGTGACGCAACCCACGGCGGACACGCCCAGCCCCTTGGCGGCGATCACCTCGCCCCTGCCCACACAGCCGGCCCCTACTCCCGCTCCCCTTCCCACGGCGGCCGCCAGACGCACGGCGCCCATACCGCCGCCCGCCAAGAAGAAGGCCCCCGTCCCCCAGCAGTCTGCCACCGCTCCCCTCGCATCCCGCGAGCCTCCCGCCGCATCCCCCGAGCCGGCTCCGCAGCGAACGGGCACCGGCACCCTTCACATCGTGGTGAAGGGAGCCTGGGCGGATGTCTGGGTGGATGGGCAGCGGCTCGGGCGCGTCCCGCCCCTGCACAGCTACACGCTGACCGCGGGCTCGCATGAGCTCGAGCTGCGCAACCCAGCCTTCTCGCCTTACCGACGGACACTCGACATTCCTCCCGGCGGCACCCTGGCGCACACAGCGGAGTTCGGTTCTCCCACTGAGCCTTCCTCGCCATGATCTTCCATCCTCGGATGTTCCTGCTGGCGCTCCTCCTGCTCGTGTCCGGCCCCGCCTGGGCGCAAAAGACAGAGGTCCAGCTGTACGAAGATGGCGACTATGAGGCGGCGGTCCAGCTCTGCCAGCAGGAGCTGGCCGATGCCCAGCGCTCCTCCGCGCAGCAGGCGCAGACACTCGTTTATCTGGCCGCCTCGCTGCACGCCCAGGGACAGGTGGAGGAGGCCCGGAAGCAACTGGAGATCCTCGCGCGCGAGCACCCCGAGCAACAGGTGGATCCCGTGCGCTTCCCACCCGAGCTGGTGGAACTCGCCAAGGTCATCCACCAGCGGGCCGAAGCCGAGAAGGAATTCGCGGTGCGAGAGGCGCAGCTCCAGCGGGAGCGAGAGGAAGCGCTTCGGCGTACTCCGCCCACCGTCCCCCTCTACATGCGGCCAGAAGCGCTCGGCCTCTTCGAAGCCGTGGATCGCCAATGGACCCTGGGAGGGGGTGTCGCCTTCCGGCGGGAGTCGCTGGAAGGCAGCCTGCGCGCACTGATCGGCAATCCGCCGGCGTTCCACCTCCAGGGTGGCTTCGTGCCAGGCCACGGAGCCTGGAGACCGTTCCTGGGGCTGCGAGCCAGCCTGGTGCCCGGGCTCAAGAGCTACGGCGCGGGGCCCGTCGTGGGTGCTCGAATCGCGTTACCGGGCAGCTGGGTGGGGTTGGTGGACCTGGGCGGCGATTACTTCTTCGCGGGCCGGGACGATCGCTATCGCTTCGCCGTGACGGCCCAGGCGGGGCTCGGCTTCGACCTCCGCCTGCAGTGAGCGGAGCCTTCGTCTTTCCGCTCGAAGCCGGCCGCGCGTACGCCTGAGGTGGTACAGCCCTGGCCTGCTACTCGGCTTACCTTGCCTGCCCTCAAGCAAGGGAGAGTCGAATGGCCCGAACGAATGCGCCGGCGTTCTCACTCCAGGTGGGGCCGCACGCGGCGTCATCCCTCGTCGTGACCCGCTTCTCGGGCACGGAGTCGCTGTCGCGGCTGTACGACTTTCACGTCGAGTTCTTCGAGAAGGATGGGCAGTTGCTGGAGCTAGCGGAGCTGCCCGGCACGCAGGCACTGCTCACCGTGCAGATCGACGAGGCCCCCGTGCGTCACGTGCACGGGCTGGTGCGGCAGACGGAGTTGCTGGGGCGGATCGGCGGCCGCTGGCGCTACCGGGTGCAGGTGGTGCCGAAGCTGGAGCGGCTCTGCCAGATGCGCAAGAGCCGCATCTTCCAGGAGCAGGCGGTGCCGGACATCGTCAAGAAGGTGCTCGGGGAGGCGGGAGTGGAGCACCGCTTCACGCTCAGCGGCTCCTACGCGCCGCGCGAGTACTGCGTGCAATACCGCGAGTCGGACTTCGACTTCATCTCGCGGCTGCTCGAGTCGGAGGGCATCTTCTATTTCTTCGAGCATGCCGAGGGCAGCCACACGCTGGTGCTGGGAGATGGGGAGAACGCGCACAAGGATCTGCCGGGCGAGGCGAAGCTGCCGCTCAGGGAGGCAGACCAGCGGACCTACGACGAGGAGTTCATCTCCCGGATGGAGCGCGTGCACCGGCTGCGGCCGGGAGCGGTGATGCTGCGCGACTATGACTTCGAGAAGCCGGCGCTGGACCTCTCGACGACAGGCAAGAGCGCGGACGGAGTGGCCGCCCTGGAGCTGTACGACTACCCAGGCGAGTACGTGGCACCAGGAGTGGGCACGGCGCTGGCGAAAGTCCGGATGGAGGCGAAGGCGCAGGGGGCGCAGACGCATCTAGGCCAGAGCGTGTGCCCACGGCTGAGCCCTGGGTACCTCTTCGAAGCGGATCATCCCGGGGACGGAACGTTCAGCGGTCAGTACCTGGTGGAAGAGGTGATGCACTCCGGCCAGCAACCCGACACGCACGGGGGAGCCGAGAGCCTCGGAGGCATGTACCACAACGACTTCCAATGCCTGCCCAAAGGAGTGCCCTTCCGCCCCCCAAGGCTGACACCCCAGCCACACATCCCTGGATTGCAGACAGCGACGGTGACAGGGCCTGGAGGGGAAGAGATCCACACGGATCAGCACGGAAGAATCAAGGTGCAGTTCCACTGGGATCGAGAGGGAAAGCGGGACGACAGGTCCTCCTGCTACGTGCGCGTCGGTCAGTCGTGGGGTGGTCTCGCCTGGGGAGCGCTGTTCCTGCCACGCATTGGCCAGGAGGTGTTGGTGCGCTTCCTGGAGGGCAACCCCGACCGGCCGTTGATCGCGGGCGCCGTGTACAACGGCGAGAACCCGACGCCCTACGGGCTGCCAGGAGATCGGACGAAGAGCACGGTCAAGAGCGCCTCGAGCCTGGGCAGCAACGGCTTCAACGAGGCGCGCATCGAGGACAAAGCGGGCCAGGAAGAGATCTTCGCCCACGCGCAGAAGGACGAGGATCTGCTCACGGAGAACGACAAGGACCAGGAGGTACGGGGCTACGAGGACCTCCTGGTCAAGAAGGACCGCAAGCGCACGGTGGAGGGCAATCAGCAGCTTGAGGTGTCACTCGATGACGCCAGCCTCGTGGAGGGCAACCAAACCCTTCATGTGAAAGGCAACCGCACCACCACGACGCATGGCAGTCACTCTGAATCCGTGGAGGGCAACCAGAGCATCACCGTGGCCAGGAATGTCACTACCACCCTCTTTCAGACAGCCTCGGAGACAGTGGGAGCCGCCAAGGCTCTCACCATTGGCGCCGGTTATTCCATCAATGTGGCCCTGGCACACACTGAGTCCACAGGTGGAACCAAAGCCATACAAGTGGGCGGAATGTGGCTCACAAGCACTGAAGGCAGCCGCCAAGAATCCATCGCTGCGGACAGTTCCATGCGGGTAGGGGGCAATTGCTGGGAGGAGGTAGAAGGGACAGCCTCAATCACAACGAACAAGGACATCTCGATCAACGTCGGCACC